>JAAENI010000756.1 GCA_024224595.1 Hyphomicrobiales bacterium | reverse complement strand
TTGTGGTCGCCCTGCCCTGGGCGACCACAAGGGTACGCCCCTACAAATACGGGTTTCACGGGAATTCTTGAAGAACCATTTTTGGGAGAAGCCAAATGCGTAAACGATTAACAACTAGCATAGTCACATTTTATTTGATTTTATTGCTTATCTGGGGGCGCGCGCCTACAGTTCGTGCTGCAACACCCTCTGTTTTTATCAACGAAATATTGGTTTCAAACGTATCTGTTAATCTGGACCCAGATTACACGGAGTTTTCTGATTGGATTGAGCTTTACAATGCTGAAACATCCCAGATCAACCTATCTGGCTATTACCTTACGGATGATTTGAGTGTTCCTGACAAATGGCGCATACCGTCTGGCACACAGATTGATCCGGGTGGCTATTTGCTGTTTTGGGCGGACGGTCAGGATGATGAAAATCATACCGATTTCAAGCTGAAACATGACGGCGAGGTGGTGGCCTTGTTTGATTCAAGCGAGGATTTGGTTGATTCAGTCAGCTTTGGCGCCCAACTCCCGGATATTTCCTATGGTCGCCAGCCAGATGGTACAGCTAATTGGGTTTATTTTGGATCGCCCAGCCCGGATGGGGGGAATGGAAGTGATGGCATTCCGGGGCAAATTTTGGCCCCGCAGCCACAGTTTGATTTATCTGGCGGGTTTTACAGTGGCAATCAAACTGTGACCCTTACGACCCCTTCTCCAACTGCTGAGATCCGTTATTCTCTGGATGGCACGATTCCAAGCAGCAGTTCAACTCAATTTTCGAGTCCGATTGCTGTTGGCACAACAACCGTTTTACGGGCGCGTGTTTATGACACGGATCAACTGCCAAGCCCTGTGGCAACTCACACTTATCTGATTGATGAGAGCGTAACGCTGCCGGTTGTGGCCGTAGCAACCGATCCTGCCAATTTGTGGGATGACGAGATTGGCATTTATGTGGAGGGTACGAATGGTATTACCGGGAAATGTAGCGATGATCCTGTGAACTGGAATCAAGATTGGGAACGGCCGTCTAACGTTGCCTTGTATGAGCTTGACAGTTCATTAGCATTCCAACTGGATGCTGGCATTGAGATTTTTGGTGGGTGTACCCGAATCTATAACCGCAAGTCGTTGACTGTTCGTGGACGGGATAAATATGGCCTTGATCGGATTCAATCCCAACTGTTTTCCGACAAGCAAGTAAGCAGCTTTCGCTCATTAGTATTGCGGAATTCGGGCAATGATGCCCGGTTAACGCTGTTTCGAGATGCCATGATGCAAGAGCTGCTTAAGGGCCAGATGGATATTGATTGGCAAGGATATCGCCCGGTGGTCATGTTTTTGAATGGTGCTTATTGGGGGATTCATAATGTTCGGGAAAAGATTGATGAAGATTATGTTGAATCGAACTATGATATCGAATCCAATACGATTGATTTGCTAGAGTCGAATAGCGAGATTTTTGTCGGAAGCGATGATCATTACCAGGATTTATTAGATTATATTGATGATCATGGGCTCACCCAGTCGCAG
>JAAENI010000755.1 GCA_024224595.1 Hyphomicrobiales bacterium | reverse complement strand
GTTTTCCAAGCCATATACTGAAATTGATACTCATCTAACGTATAACTCCACTGATTACAGTCGTAAATTTGCCTCTGACCATGACATTAAATTGCAGGGTGATAAAAGTATCACCGGAAATTCGGACACTGTAAAATTTAACAAAAATTATGCAGACAACTTTCTGGATCAGGAAATTCAGGGTACAAAAATTTCAACTGTTGGCTCAATGCCAACAAAGTTACTTAAGACGCTTGCTAAGCTCGGAATTGCGGGAGCTGTGATAGCTTTGTCATTTTCTGGCGCTAACGCCGCGCAAGCGCAAACGAGCGAGGGATACGATAACGAAAACCCAAATGATGCAAATAGGACATTTGTCTCCGATTTGATTGGTGAGGCTCTGAGCGAACTAGCAGGGCTCGTTGCAGGTGCACTGACTGGTGTTGTCAGTTTTGGTCTGGCTGCAATTCCCACAGCAATTGCTGTTGCCGAAGCAGGGCTAGAATTTGGAAAATATTTGGGAGGGCTTTTCTACGACAATTTCACTAACATGGGAAATGCTATAGCAGAATCGCTCGCGCCAATCTTTTCTTCCATAGCTGAATCAGCGACCGATCTAGCGACCGTAATTTATAACATTTTGTCAGATGTAGCCGATGTAATGTCAGATTTGGTTTTCGGCCGCGAAGGCTTGTTTGGTCTTGAGGGTCCACTATTTGGTGATGATGGGCCATTGCAATTTGCTTCTCGATGGTTGGGCGATAATGAGCTTTTATCCGATTCCGGGGAATGGGCCTATGATGGGTTTGATGTTCTTCTTGAAGGCACAGATGCCGATGATGTGCTGATCCACGATGGTTGGGGTGAGGCTCGTGGGGGTAAGGGTGATGATATTCTCATCGGCTGGCAATCAGAATACAAGGCGAAGGGTGATCCGTTATTTGAAGAAGAAGGTAGTCCGCTAGCTATCAAAGAAGAGCGTCTTACACTGGACGGCGGTGAAGGCGACGACTGGGTATTAACCCTCGGCGGCACCGGTGCCATCCTTGTTGGTGGCGAAGGCCGTGACTTCCTTTTCAATACCTCGTTCAAGGGCCAGATGTATGGCGATACGATTGATGGCGTGGGGCAATCCGCATCGGGCACCGAAGATTCCGACGTCTTCTGGTACTGGCCTTCGACATTCATCATGGATGCGCAGCCCAATGATATATTGCAGATGTTTGGCTGG
>JAAENI010000754.1 GCA_024224595.1 Hyphomicrobiales bacterium | reverse complement strand
CATCTCAGCGTCAATTCGATCAGTTTTGGCTAATCGACCGCATATATCAGCAAACTTCCGAGATCGGTATGGATTAATCACGGCAACAGGGAAACCGGCATTATCAAGTTCTTGATGCAACTTGATATGATAGGGGCCAGTCGCTTCTAATGCCACACAGGCAATTGTCTTGTTCAACAATTCCCTGATCAAGTGATCATGCCCATGCTTATCATTCGTCAAATGCAGACATCTACCTTCGGGTAAAATACAGATATCAAGACTGGCTTTACTTATATCAATACCAACGACATTATAACCTTCGTTGCGCGACTTCGACTTTCTTTGCATTCGGGATACCTCCACTCATAAATAGGGCTCCCCATCATCTGTTCAGGGTCGCGGAATTGATCCTTGCAAACCTTGTTCAGACACGGATCATATCCCAAGACGGAGACGGTTTTGCAAGGATCGCCCAAATTGAGATGGCCATCTCAATTCAAGCCTCAGCATAATATCACCAAGTTCGATAAACATACAAAGACGGGGGAGCTAACCCATGAAGTGGAACTTAGACGCCTTGGCTGCAATCTAGCCAGGAACCGTATGCCATAAAGCACTGATTAATCCAAATGTAATTCCGTCGAGACGATCTGCTCCAATTCTATTCCTCTCGAAAGGCTCTTCTGATTTGATCCATCAATGGCTTGAGCAGATAATTTAGTGGTGTTCTATCTCCAGTCTTTATAAACGTTTCTGCGGGCATTCCAGGGATCAATTTTATTCCTTCCAATTTGGTGATCTCATTGTCTGACACCATCAAAATTATGCGATAAAATGGTATACCGGTCTGCTCATGAACAATTGAATTGGGCGATATGGTTTTGATATACCCTTCAATCTCTGGAGTGTTGCGCTGATTAAATGCGGAAAATCGTATGGTTGCTTTTTGGCCAATTGTTAATTCATCGATGAATTGAGGTTCAACATTTGCTTCTATTACAAGATTATCATCTTGTGGAATAATTTGAAGAATTGCAGCACCTGGGCCGATTACACCACCGACGGTGAATATGTTGAGTTCGTGGATGATACCAGATACAGGCGCGAGAATATCCACTCTCTTTAACTGTTGGAGCGTTGCATATATTTGTTGGGTTGTATCGCTAATCGCGGTTTGTGTGGTTTGAAGCTCACTTAAGACTTCGCGGCGAAACTCACGTTCAATCTGCAAAATCTGAATATTGGTTTCGCTGATTGAATTCTTGATGCGAGCCAGATCAGAATCATATTCTGCAATCTGACCCAGTATTTCCTCCAATTGTCGTTCAAGAGCCAAAGTTTTTGTCACAGGCGCAAAACCTTTTTTGAACAATTTATCGACACCCTTAAATTCTCTTTTTAGGAGGTCATATTGGCGAGTTTTGGATTGTTTGAGTGCAACATTCCCGCTTGTCTGGTGTTTAAATTGCTCTTTCTTTTCTCGAAGTTGATCAACCTGTCCCTGCCTTGAAGCAGCTCTGGCATTGAACAACTTCTTCTGACTTTCCAGGACTGCGTTATCAGGCTGAATGTTTAACTGGCTTAAGATAGTTTCATCCAGAATAAACTCATGCATGTGATCGCGCTCTGCGATCAATCGGGCCCTTGTCGCCAAAGAATCCAATAACCTTGTTGAATAGATCTTTCGGTTTGCTTCCAATGATACGCTGTCGAGACGTACAAGTAGTTGCCCTTTTTCAACCAGATCGCCATTGGTAACAAGAAGTTTGGATACTATGCCGCCATCCAGATGTTGAATGGTTTTTGGTTTTCCTTTAATGGCAATGGTGCCACTGGCGATAATTGCACCGGACAAATGCGCAGTGGATGCCCAACTGCCGACACCCACAAACAGGAACAGCATCACAACTATTCCAGCAAACACTGCTGGTCGGGTCTCTGTTTTTGGCATGAAAGAAGCCTCGGTGCCGGATACCTGGAGATTATCCATCAGCCAGGCTTTTTTTAATTTTCGGTTTGAGTTCAGCTTTCAATTTCAAATGTTCTGAGGGTCGGGTAAATTTTCCCAGTACTTCATCTTTTGGACCAAATTCAAGTTGCCTGCCGTTTTTTAACATCAAAACCAGATTAACAGCCGCGATGGCGCTAGGTCGGTGTGCCATAATGATCAATGTAGCCCCTTGTTCTCTCAAAGACACTATTGCTTTGGTAAGCGCAATGTCACCTTCTGCATCTAGGTTAGAATTGGGTTCGTCCAGAACAATCAGTTTGGGATTTCCAAATATTGCTCTTGCAAACGCAATGCGCTGTATTTGACCACCCGAGAGAACGGAATTACCGGAAAAGACTTCTGTCGCGTAACCATCCGGCAGGGCTAAAATTAACTCATGTACACCAGCAAGTTTGGCGGCTTCAACGATATCTCCGTCATTGATATCAGGTAAAAATCTCGATATGTTTTGTGCAATGGTACCATCAAGCAACTGCGCATTTTGAGGTAAATAACCAATATGAGGCCCCAGTTTTTCGGGCGTACCCTTTAGGTCCCATTGTTCAAAACTGGCGTCGTCAAAGCGGATACTTCCCTCATCTGGCATCCATAACCCAACAAGCAACTTGGCAAGCGTAGATTTACCCGATGCGCTGGGGCCGACAACACCTAATGCATCACCGGGGCTTAAATCAAAATCTATTCTTTGAAGAATTGGGATTTCCTGTGATGCTAAATTGGGTGTGTGCGGTGGATATTTTGCTACGATATGAACATTCAGATTTCCAACCGGATCTGGCAATTTGATTTGCTTGGGTGCACCTGTCCATTTGTCGAGATATTTACCAAGTCTTTGGTAGGCTGCACGAGCGCGAATTATTCCGCGCCAATTGCCGGTTATCTGATCAACCGGCGCTAATGCGCGTCCGCCAAGTATTGAGGCAGCAATCATTGTACCGGGAGTGATTTCCTGAAATATCGCCAGATAAGCACCCAGTGCCAGCATCGCAGACTGAACAATCATCCGGGTAATTTTAGTTATCGCGGTAATCAGTTCTGAACGATCCCCCGCAATTTGCGAATCTGTCAACCCACGCCCGCGATATTCCATCCATCGCCTGGTGAGTGCACCACCCATTCCCATCGCAACAACAACATCGCTGTTGCGAAAAATTGATTCCGAAAAGTTTGCATCTCTGATTTCTGCAGCCGTTGCCGAAAAAGTCGGTTTTCTGGTTGCTACACTCGCAAGAATTGTAAAAGCTACAACCAGCAATGCGCCCAACAATGCCAGATATCCCAACCATGGATGCAATAGATAGACAACGATCAAATAGATTGGCAGCCAGGGTAGATCAAACAAGGCCGGCAACGCATTACTGGTAAAAAACTGCCTGAGTGTGGTTAGATCACTCAATGGACGCCCAGGAATTTGTGGTGAAACGATGCTTTGCCTGATCCAGGCCTGATTGGTTGTCTCCATCAGGCGCACATCGACCCGGTAACCAATTCTGGACAAGACGCGTGAGCGCAAAAAATCAAATAACCCTAAAAATCCGTATAGCGCAACGACGAGAGCAAATAGTGCGATCAGGGTCGGTACTGAACGAGAGGTGAGTACACGATCATAAACCTGCAACATAAACAAAGGGCCGGTTAACATCAAAATGTTAACGGCACAGCTGAATATTCCAGCACTCGCGAAACCTGTTGTAGATGACTTGATTACTTCACTCAGCGGATTTTCAGCCTGCCCGGTATTGTTTGCTACACTCATACT
>JAAENI010000753.1 GCA_024224595.1 Hyphomicrobiales bacterium | reverse complement strand
TTGAACCATTTGATGGAGCCAAATCCGTTTATATGCTAGGCGCGGAACGCAGTGCGATACTGGTATCGGGCGAGTTGCGCAACAACGCAGATGGACTGATTTGGCTCCATCAAATGGTTCAAACTAAACCTGATAGACTCTAGAACCATGGGCTTGGAAAACGGAGAAAAATATGCAAACATCACCTGGCCAAACATTCCCGTCTGGGGGATGTCGGCTTTTTGTTGAAGTCAGGTGCGAAGGATCAAACAAAAAATTTTCAATCAGTCAAACTTTCGAATTGGATTGGAGAAAGTGTAGAATTATGAGAGTATTGTTGCACTGTTTATGCCATTTTGTTGCGATTTTGTTGGCGTCAATTTCGATGTTTATCGGCATCGCAGCGGCAGACTCCAAAACCCCTCAACTGGAGGTACTCGACAAACTGTGTGAAATCGTCGATGCCAATTTTTTCGATGCAGACCTCAAGGGAGTTGACTGGTCAGCCGCATGTTCCCGGTTACGGGTGAATTTACCGCTCAACAGTGCTGCATTTCGATCCCGGCTCAAAGCGTTGATGGGAAGTCTGAATACTTCTCACACCGCATACTACGAAGCGGGAGAGCCGGAGCACGCTATACTGCTTGATGTGTATCACGGCAACCCTAGCCTTGTGGAGCTATTGGCCAAACAACCAGATGGAGCGCCGCGGCTTGAATTCGTTGGTTTTTTTACAACTGAGCATGACGGGCGTTATTTTATCGATCAAATTGTGCCTGGCTCATCTGCGGATACCAACGGTTTGCTGACAGGAGACGAGATCGTCTCAGTGGCGGGTAAACGTTTCGATTCAGCGACGGTCTTTGCGGGACACGCTGGCAATGCGATCGAGATCGGCTACCGCCGTGAAAGGAATGGAGCAGTCCAGACTGTTAATGTCCAGGCTGTGGCGGTATCGCCATTGTCATTTTTAGATCAGGCGACGAAAAAAAGCGTGCGCATCATCGAAAAGGATGGTTTACGGATCGGATTTATCCGGTACTGGTCATTTGCAGGGGTGGAACCTACCAAAATCTTTCTTGACGCGTTGCGCCCAGGCGGTAAACTGGATGGTGTGGATGCCTTAATCATCGACGCACGCGCCCGGATCGGTGGTGGTGTCCTGCCGCTGCAATTATTGAAACCACAAATGTTGAAAACCGAGGGAATAACCCGCTCCGGTGCGTTTAGCCAATCACCACAACAACTGGCTGATCGTTTCGTTATGATCATTGACGGCCACACACGCTCAGCAGCCGAAATGATGGCCTATAGTGCTAAAGTACATCGGACCGGGATTCTGGTTGGCCAAACAACCCAAGGTGCTTTGACCGGCGGGACAGTCTTCCCGCTCCCTAATGGGGCAATCGTCTATGTTGCAGTCGCTAGCGTCAAATACGGGGGACAAGTGTTTGAAGGTCGCGGGGTCTCACCAGATATTCCAGTTACCTTTGATCTACCGTATAGCGCGGATACAGACCCGCTTTACGAAAGGGCGCTCGCTTAGGCTATCCGACTGGCGCGTAAATGACAATTTTATCGCGCTCAAGCTGGCAGTGGGTTAAAATTCCATAGTGGACATTATCCGATTTTACAGAATTGCTAATAGTGTCAAACTAGCTCAGCATTAATCGTGCAATACCCCGGAATGCGACTGTTCCAGCTCTGCAATGCAGCATTCCAAGTTACTTGAAATTTTACAAAAATTCTTGGGAAATACGGGATATAATCACGAAACAGAGGGTCATTTGATCAGGCCCATTATGATAGTCTCTGCAATGCTGGAGAAAATCCGCTCGCTCGTCGGCGGTATTGTCCCCAACAGGTCTCGGTTATTGTAGTCATGAAATGAGGACAAATGAAGATTTCGCATACGGAACAAGAGTAGTGCTTCGCCGTCTTTGTATTGAACTGATAGAGGGAAAAATATTTTCGCCCTCAATGAAATCAATTCCGTCCAACTGAGCGGATGCTGCGACAACTCTTCGCATTCTGCAGTATGAACATGAACAGCGGCGTATCGTGTTCAACTCGTTCGTTGGCTGAATCTCGAGTCGAACCGATCCACAATGGCATGCTGCTCTAAGTTTTTTCGGTCTTGTACTCATATTACAAATTCCTTTTCCTCATCATTTTATCTAATGAGGGTTGCGCTGTAAATTGGAACTCCAGGCAGCCATTTTACACTATCACCAATAGTGTAAAATGAGGTTATGAGTTGACAAGGTATCTGTAATCCATGCTATCGGATACAGGTCGCGGTATTCTTCAGTTATGCTTTAACTACGGTAGTAGTAGGGAATGGTATATCGATTCCACATTTATCAAAATTATCCTTGACCGCGCGGATCATGTCAAACTTGATGTTCCAATAGTCACCTCTGTCACACCAGATACGAACGGTAAAATCGACGGAGCTATCGTTGAGATTTCCGACTTTCACCAATGGTTTGGGTTCTTTGTGAATGCGGCTGTCACTGGCAATAAGTTTGACTATCGTGTCTTCGGCAACCTTCAAATCACTTGAATAGGAAACACCAAAAACAAAATCCACGCGGCGAGTGTCATAAGCGGAATAGTTTGTTATCGCTGAACCCCATATTTGCCCATTGGGAACTATTATCTGTACATTGTCCGGCGTAGCCAATTCTGTTGTAAATATGGAAATTGTTTTGGCTGTTCCCGAACTGCCAGCTACTGTAATGTAGTCGCCTTTTTGAAATGGGCGGAAAACGATCAACATGATGCCAGCTGCAAAATTTGAGAGCGTGCCCTGAAGTGCCAATCCAACTGCCAGACCTGCAGCACCCAGAAGTGCTACAATAGAAGTCGTTTGTACCCCAAACTTATTCAGCACGATTGTTGCACCAAAGACAATTACCAGAACCTGGGCGATTTTTCCCAGGAAGACAAAAAGCGTATCATCCAATTGCTCATATTTGTAACCGAGATAAATGATCCGGTTTTTGACAAATTTGGCAATCCATAACGTGAAGATCAATATGACAGCAGCTGCGCCAATATTTATCCCTACATCCATCAACCATTCATCGGAGAAAAGATTTTCCAACGAAAATTGTTTTTGCACTTCACTGTCCATTAAATTTGTCCTTGTTACCATTAGTGTTAAATTGCTTTACTCCATACAAATGATCGGTGGAGAACTGAGATGAAATCTGCTTCCTCATTCATACAGTTATAATGTGCGGCCAGTAGCCATTAACCAGCCGCAGCAAGGTATTTTTTCAACTCATCCAGCATTCAGGCATCTGAAGTGTATTCTCCTATTACCAGATGCGTTGTCCGTCGGGATACTCCTTCGGCTTTCATGTTTCTGCCAATAACCGCGTCCTCGCAATTTTGGCGCGATTTAAAAATGAAGATGCCTGCAAAACAAAAACGACGTTTGGCACCATATTCGCGAGGACCCAGACTATCCAAAGACATGGCAGTAGCACTCAGAATTTTGCCAGTTTCAAAATCCTTGTCACAATATCGGGAAAGTGCCTCGACAAATTCCTCATCCGTTCCTATGGTCTAATTTATCTTACACGGAAAACACCTCGCCTATGTGCGCAAATAAAGAAGTGGTCAGGTTTATTTGAACAGTTTGGCTAAGTTTTACAGGTGGATTTAAGTCCCTTATCCTGAATCGGCGTTATTTTATGTCACCTAATTCAGGAAGGTTCCCGCGAAGAGGTGCGCCATGGCATATCAATGATGAACAGGCTGCTTTGAGATGTAATTGCCATCATCGCCGCGCGTGAAAATTTCTTCGACCTGAGTGTGACCTATGGGTTCGCCGCTATTGTCTACCAACAGGTTTTGTTCAGACACGTAGGCAACATATTCCGATTCTTCATTTTCTGCGAAAAGGTGATAAAACGGTTGATCTTTGATCGGTCTGGCTTCCTCAGGTATCGAGTTGTACCATTCATCAGTGTTGTCAAACACCGGGTCGATATCAAATATGACGCCGCGAAACGGATAAAGCCTGTGGCGAACAACCTGGCCTATCGTATATTTTGCTATTCTGATCATTTGCTGCTCAACTACGGGTAATTCTTTTATTTTTCATAGCACCTCCTGCCATAAATCCCAACTAATTTGGCAACGCATTGTCAATCTATTGAGTTAATATGGACATATGGTAAATAGAAACTGATAAATGGAAACCGTAAATTTGCGGTATTGTCGTGTTTTATCGAAATTCGATTGTTGGATAAATCGGGAAATAATCAGGTGTTTGGCTGGAATTTGTTGAGCTGAAAAAGTGTAATACATGAACGTGATGGCTGATAATACAATATGTTTCATATTTTTGGACTGATAGCGCCTCTGTTTGGGTTAATGCTTTTGGGCTATCTGGCGGGGCGTATTGCCAAGTTGCCATTGCATGGTTTGGCCTGGTTTAATTTTTTTGTAATTTATGTCGCTTTGCCGGCAATGTTTTTCAAGCTTCTGTCTGGCACCTCCTTGAGTGAATTCTCCGGTTATCGCTTCATCGCAATAACCACGATGGCAACCTTGATCATTTTTTGTTTTTGTTTTTTCCTGTCTGCTGCAATCAATCAAATCAGAGATCGCGATCCGAAAGTGGGTGAAGCGACGATCCAGGGGTTTGCAGGTGCATATGGAAATATTGGGTATATGGGACCGCCACTGGTTTTAGTGGCATTTGGCCCGGCAGGAATTGCTACGGCTGCGGTGATATTCAGTTTTGACAGTGCGCTGCATTATATACTCGCGCCGTTGTTGATGTCTTTAAATGATCAGGACAGCAGGGAAGGAGAAGTCAATTTTCCTGCTATGTTTGCCATCATTGGCTGGAAAATAATCAGCCACCCATTTATTTTGGCAACGATTGCAGGTTTTACCGCTGCGGCATTCCAATTTGTTCCGCCTGTGCCTATTGCAAAAATAATTGATTTATTGGCTGGTGCCGCTGCTCCCTGCGCACTGTTCATCATGGGAGTAACTGCAGCGTTGCGCCCTCTCAAGCGCGTTCCCGCAGAATTGTTTTATCTTGTGCCGGTGAAATTGATTGTTCACCCTCTGCTGGTTTACTGGATGCTGACCAGTCTGGGAGATTTCTCCCCCATCTTGATCAAAACAGCTGTTCTTATGGCTGCATTACCTTCCGCGACCAATGTTTTCATACTGGCGGAACATTATGGAGTCTGGCAGGAACGCGCATCAAGTGCGGTGGTCGTATCGACAATTGCCAGTGTGCTATCATTATCGACTGTATTGTATTTTCTGACCGTTTTCTAAGCCGGAAGTGTCTTTGCAACCGGCTTATGTGTTTGTATGAAAGATATTGCCCACGCTTTTTAGGCTTTCACCTAATGACCGGATCCCCAATCCCGGCGAAATACCCTCACGCATCATCAACTTGCGTATGGGATCAATTTGGCTGATTGCCATAATGGACGCACTTCGCAAGGCCTGAGTCGGGATAAATTCTGACAGGAGTGACCTGTTAAACAAATCAACTGACACTGTACGACTGATGACGTCGTTCCGCCTTTCTGAGTCATAAATACCCGCGATTTTGGCTTTGTTTTTCAGATTTTCTGCGATGCACCGGGTCAATGTCTCGACATCTCGTACACCCAGATTATACCCCTGAGCGCCAATTGGGGGAAATACATGACCTGCTTCCCCAATCAGTAGAAATCTTCCAACTCCCATCTGTCTGGCAATCATACCGCTCAAATTGAAAGATTGAACTGCGGTAATTGCTTTGGTTTTCCCCAGGATAGAGTGCATTTGATCTTCTATTTCCCGGTTTAAATCATCCGGATCGAGAGCTTTGATAATCTCAGCTTGTTGCGGGCTGGTAACCCACACCAGGCTGGAGACCCGTTTTCCCAATGGTACAATGGTAAAAGGGCCGGTTTTATTGTGAAATTCGGTGCTGGTATCATGATGGGAATGACTGTGTGAAAAATTAAGAACGATCGCGGTTTGCGGATACTGCCATTGCCGAATACCAATGGCCTTGCCTTCATTTGCCGTTTGGCGAACAATTGAGTTGCGTCCATCGGCACCAATCAATAAATCGCCCGATAATTCCTTGCCTGTTTCAAGTTTAATGATGACCTTGTCATCAACGTTGGCAGCATTGGTAACCTTGTCATAGATACGTGAATAGCGACTATCCTGACCAAGATTTATCTTCAGCGCGTCACTAAGATCTTTGTTGAGAATATTGTAGCCAAATGATTCAAGCCCAATTTCAACCGAATTGAATGCTGTTTCCGGGGCGTGCCAAAAACGCCTGGTATTATCGATAATTCGCATCACCGACATTTTTGCAGCCTTGGGTTCTGCATGTTGCCAGACATCTATATTTTCCAAGACATCAATACTGTGTGCAAGTAATGCGGTTGTTCTGCCATCGGGTTCATCGAAGCGTGGTGATACCAGTGCGATATGCAACTTCTCTTTGACCAAGCTATTGTCCATACCGTGAAGGAGAGCATTTGCCATAGTCAAACCAGCCAGCCCGCCGCCGGTGATGATGATGTCAAAATGATCAGTATTCTTCATTTAATTGCATCCTGATATGGCTAGTTTGTGGCTACTTATTATAAATTATTGTGACTGAAATAACAGCAATTCTAATTATGAGAATCTTGTTCAAAAGACGGTTCCTGGTATTCATAGAAATGCACCAAATACAGCCAATTTAAGGGTGTTCGGTAGAATTTTTGACGCAATTTCTGGCTTCGTTGGAATATTTTCCCCATAATTTGAATTGCTGCTGAAGTAAACAGCTGCTTGCCTATTATTTCAAGAGGTGTAAAAATATATATGAGGATTTTGGCACACGGGTTTGCGGTTTTGTTTGGTTTGTCGAAAAATGCGTTGTGGGCGTTTGGTGTCCATATCTTGACTGCATCGGGTGCATTCTTTGCATTTCTTGCGATGGTTGCGGCTGCAGAATTCAGATTTCCTGAAATGTTCTTATGGATGGGGGTGGCACTGCTCGTCGACGGGGTTGATGGTCCGCTGGCGCGCAAACTTGAAGTTAAAAAATGGTGGCCCTATTGGTCCGGTGAAATGCTGGATGCAGTCATTGACTATTTCACCTATGTGATGTTGCCAGCTTTTGCACTCTATCAAAGTGGCCTGATGGGGCGTTATGCATCATTTACCTGCGCTGCAATCATTGTGATTACCAGTGCCATTTATTATGCTGATACACGTATGAAAAGCCGGGACTACGGTTTTATCGGTTTTCCGGTAACCTGGAATATGGTTGTATTTTCGCTGTTTATTGTCTCGCCAGGACCGATATTTTCGATGGCTGTTGTTGTGATCACCGCGGTGCTGACTTTTGTTCCGGTAATCTTTGTTCATCCCGTCAGGGTGAAGGTCTGGCGAACGCTGACATTGAGTGTTCTGATTGCCTGGAGTATTTCGGGTGCCATAGGCATCTGGTACGATCTGGATGCTCCTTTCATTGTTGATGTAATAATCGTTGCAACTAGTATTTATCTTTTCTGCATTGGATTCTTGTTGCAGCTATTGGGAGAATTGCAGTAATTATCAGCCGCTTAACCAATATTAGTTTGTTGAATATGAACTGAATTATCAAAAACAAATTGATAATCCAACAAATTACACTGGCGAAATTTTACAAGTTTTGACTGGATTTTTAAGATGAAACCTGCGTCAATCTTAACCATGAACAATTCAAAACCCATCCCCATGCTGGAAGTGCAGGCAATCACCAAGAAATTTGGTGAACTTGTCGCCAATGACAGCGTGAGCCTGAAGGTATCAAAAGGCGAAATTCATGCGCTGCTTGGCGAAAATGGTGCTGGTAAATCAACGCTTGTCAAGATGCTTTATGGTTCCCTTCAACCTGATGGCGGCAAAATCATCTGGCATGGAAATGCTGTTGAGATAAAGTCTCCCTCTCAAGCCAGAAGCACCGGCATTGGTATGGTCTTTCAGCATTTTTCGCTGTTTGATTCACTGTCAGTTGCAGAAAATATCGCTTTGTCGTTAGGTAAGGAAAACGATATCAGGGATATTGGTGAAAAGGCCAGACAGGTATCTGAAGATTATGGTTTGCCACTTCAGCCTGATACGATTATTGGCGACATGTCGGTTGGTGAACGCCAGCGTGTAGAAATTGTGCGTTGTCTTTTGCAAAATCCGGAATTGATAATACTGGATGAACCAACATCCGTTCTTACCCCCCAGGAAGCAGATAATCTGTTTGAGACACTGGAGAGGCTTCGCGCTGAAGGTCGTTCAATTTTGTATATTTCGCACCGGCTGGATGAAGTACAAAAGATGTGCGATCATGCGACAATCCTTCGTCATGGCAAAGTAGTCGGGGAATGTACGCCTGCGGATGAGACTGCATCGTCTTTAGCCAACCTGATGGTAGGGGAAGATGTTGGTGATGTAACGCGCTCTGCCAAAGGGGCTGATGCAGGCGAGGTGGTACTGGAACTGAATAACGTAAGTCAACCGGCTGCCACGCCTTTTGCCATGGAACTAAAAGGCATCAATTTGAAGGTGAGAGCCGGAGAAGTTGTTGGTGTTGCTGGTGTTGCCGGGAATGGGCAAAGCGAATTCTTTGATGTTTTATCGGGTGAGACGACTTCAGATAACAATTCCGGCGTTCGTTTTAATGGCAAAGACTGTGGCTCGCTGGGGATAACTGGTCGCAGAATATTGGGTGGAGCATTTGTGGCCGAAGAACGCCTCGGCCATAGCGCCGTACCTGATTTGAGCCTGAGTGAAAATCTGGTGCTGGCCCGACATGGATCAGATGCAGATAAATTTATAAGCATGGGGGCGGTCGGTGTAATCAACAACAAGGCTGTCAAGTCAACTACTAAACGTATTTGTGAAGAAATGGATGTGCGCAAATCCGGTGAAGATCCGGACGCTTCTGCACTTTCAGGCGGAAATCTGCAAAAATTCATCATGGGCCGCGAACTGGATCGTGATCCTTCTATTTTGATTGTTAATCAACCCACCTGGGGTGTTGATGCGGGTGCCGCACAAAAAATTCGCCAAGCGGTCATTGATCTAACCCGTTCAGGTTCTGCTGTGGTCGTAATTTCACAGGATCTGGATGAGATTATGGAAATTTCTGATCGTATAGCTGTGATGAGTGACGGAAATTTATCAGAGCCGGAAAATGCCGATGCAATAACCCGTGAGGAAATTGGATTGAAAATGGGGGGGCTTCATGATGGCTGATTATCATGCGCATTGAACTGGAACGGCGCGCGGCGCATTCAATCTTTTTTTCCGCCCTTTCGCCTTTTATTGCGCTGGGTTTGACTCTGGTTGCCGGCATCATTTTGTTTACTGCGATGGGCCTTAATCCCGCGACAGCGCTTTATTCTTTCTTCATTGAGCCACTGACCGAGGTATGGTCATTGCACGAACTGGTCATTAAGGCAACGCCACTGGTATTGATCGGTGTCGGGTTATCGATTTGCTTTTCATCGGGTAACTGGAATATTGGTGCGGAAGGACAACTGGTCATGGGGGCTGTTGCCGGTTCAATCATGCCGATTATTTTTCCGCAACAATCCGGCCTTTGGGTATTGCCAATGATGTTGATCATGGCAATGGCTGGAGGTGCCGGGTGGGCAGCGATTCCGGCATATTTGAAAAATCGCTTTGGTGCGAATGAGATTTTGACATCTTTGATGCTGGTTTATGTCGCCCAGTTGTTTCTTGACTGGCTGGTTCGAGGCCATTGGCGCAATCCGGAAGGTTATAATTTTCCTGAAAGCCGCTCTTTTACTGATGGACAGGTTCTCCCCGAGATGCTGTCGTCCGGCCCGGCTCATTATGGCGCCGTACTGGCATTGATCACGGTAATTGTTGCGTGGTTCATGATGGCAAAGACCATCAAGGGATTTCAGGTGAAAGTCATTGGCCAGGCCCCTCGAGCAGGTAGATTTGCCGGGTTTAGTGCCAAAAAAATGACTCTTGCGGTGTTTCTCATTTCAGGCGCTCTGGCAGGTTTGGCCGGCATTTCCGAAGTGTCAGGTGCCATTCAGCAATTGCGTCCTGTGATATCGCCGGGATACGGTTTCACAGCTATCATTGTGGCATTTCTGGGACGTCTAAATCCAATGGGTGTACTGGCTGCAGGGTTGATCCTTGCATTGTCCTATCTGGGTGGAGAGGCGGCGCAGATTTCACTGGGTATTTCTGATAAGGTTGGGCGTGTGTTTCAGGGAGTATTACTATTTTTCGTTTTGGCAAGCGACACATTAATTCACTATCGTATCAAATTTACCCGCTTGACAAAGCACGCTTAACAGACAACTGAAATTAAAGGGAGGCAGGCCGATGGAAATGACAGAAGCGATTTTGCTGACAATTTTTACTGCTGCCACTCCATTGATGATTGCAGCGCTCGGTGAACTGGTGAGCGAACGCTCTGGAGTTCTTAATCTGGGTGTTGAGGGCATGATGATTATGGGTGCTGTTGCAGGTTTTGCCATTGCAAAAGTTACCGGGTCAGCCTATCTGGGTGCCCTGGCTGGCATGGTCGCCGGGTCGTTGTTTTCACTGTTGTTTGCATTTTTGACAATTACACTGGTGGCCAATCAGGTGGCAACCGGGCTGGCATTGACGATTTTGGGACTTGGCCTGTCAGGTCTGATCGGGGAAGCCTATGTTGGCCAACCCGGTGTAAAAATGTTACCCATCATCATTCCCGGCCTTTCGCAACTGCCACTCGTTGGAAAATTGCTGTTTTCCCAGGATGCGATATTCTATTTTTCTATCATTTTGCTGGTGGCAATCAACTGGTTTCTGTTTAGATCCAGGGCAGGGCTGACCCTGCGCTCTGTCGGCGACAATCATACATCGGCTCACTCACTGGGCATAGATGTTATCAGAATTCGCTATCTGGCGGTGATGTTTGGTGGTGCTTGTTCTGGCCTTGCCGGTGCTCATCTGGCCCTGGTTTATGTGCCACAGTGGGTTGAAGGCATGACGGCGGGCAGGGGATGGATCGCGCTGGCTTTGGTGGTCTTTGCATCCTGGCGCCCATGGCGCATCATGCTTGGGGCCTATTTGTTTGGTGCAGTTACAATTGCCCAGCTACATATTCAGGCAATTGATATCAAGTTACTGTCGTTCCTGCCTTCTCCGCTGTATTATGTGATGGAGCTGATCAAGTCCATTCCGTCACAATTCTTGTCTGCACTACCATATATTGCGACGATAATTGTTCTGGTAATCATCTCAAAAAATCGCCGACTGACATTAGTCAACACACCTGCTTCACTGGGAAAAGGATTTGTGCCGGATCGATAATAATTGGTTTAATCTAAGTCAATCTTCAATAATAATTTTTTTAAAATGAAAGGGAATCACATGAAAAAGTCTATCTCCTTATTAGCTGCCATCAGTTTGGCGGCAACGTTTAGCACTGCGATGGTAACATCATCATCATCTGCTGACACTAAAGCCTGTTTTATCTATGTTGGACCAACAGGGGACTTTGGCTGGAGCTACCAGCATGATGAAGGACGCAAAGCAGCAGAAAAAGAACTGAGTATTGAGACCGCATTTCTTGAAAGCGTGCCTGAAGGTGCTGATGCAGGCCGTGCGATTGAGCGTTTTGCCCGTTCCGGCTGCAATATCATCTTTACCACATCATTTGGAT
>JAAENI010000752.1 GCA_024224595.1 Hyphomicrobiales bacterium | reverse complement strand
TTGCAATGTCGATGCTGAAGCTGACTTTTATCACGCCCTCTGCCCTGAATGTGGCCAACCGGTTGCAGTAAAAGGTGGCAGGGATTTGCGTGTAAAATCGATTAATGTTGATTGAAACGAGGAAATAAAATGTGTGACACATGTGGATGCACCCAACCAGACGAAGCAGTAACTTTTACAAAACCGGGTGAGCAACATCACCACCATCACGACCATGATCATCCCCATGACCATGACCACAGCCACAGTAAGAAGGTTTCTGTTGAGCAGGATATTCTCTCGCAGAACAACTTGCTTGCAGAAAGAAATCGTGGTTGGCTGACAGCTAAAAACATCCTGGCGCTGAACCTTGTCAGCTCACCAGGCAGCGGTAAAACCACCCTGCTTGAAAACAGTATCAAGAGCCTTGGCCTGCCTGTCGCAGTAATTGAAGGCGACCAGCAGACTCTTAACGATGCCGACCGCATAGCAGCAACCGGAGCACCAGTTCTGCAGGTAAACACAGGCGCTGGTTGTCATCTTGATTCACAAATGATTGAAACTGCCATTGCAGAACTTGATTTGCCACAGGACTCAGTGCTGATGATTGAAAATGTTGGCAATCTGGTCTGCCCTGCTCTGTTTGACTTGGGTGAAAAAAGCAAAGTTGTCATTATTTCAGTAACTGAAGGTGATGATAAACCGGAAAAATACCCGACCATGTTTGCTGCATCTGATCTTTGTATAATCAACAAGATTGATCTGTTGCCTTATGTGAACTTTGATGTCGACAAATGCAAACACCATGCACAACACGCCAATCCAAACCTTGAGTTTATTGAACTTTCTGCCACTACTGGAGAAGGCATGGACAACTGGTTGAACTGGATTTCTGCGCAGGTTAAAAGCTGATGATCGCCCGGCATCGCATTGTTGTTAACGGCATTGTTCAAGGGGTCGGGTTCCGACCTTTTGTTTTTAACCTTGCAACTACACTGGGTTTGTTTGGCACCGTCCTGAATTCCAGTGCCGGTGTTTTCATTGAAGTCCAGGGAACTGCAGAACTGCTGACCATCTTCAGTGCAAAACTTGTCAGCGATGCTCCTCCGTTAGCTGAAATCAGCAACATCGAAATCACTGAAATTGTGCCAACTATCTGTGAAGAATTTGAGATAATCCATTCTGCAGATTCACCTGGCACATCGACTATGATTCCTTTTGACAGTGCCACCTGTGAAGACTGCCTCGCTGAAATCAATGACCCTGCCGACCGCAGATTTGGC
>JAAENI010000751.1 GCA_024224595.1 Hyphomicrobiales bacterium | reverse complement strand
CTGCAATTCAGGCAAACAACATATATTGCTGCCTCTTGTTACACCAACCGATATCAATTTTCCATCGCAATGCTGAATGAATACCGCAATAATAAGGCAAATCAATAAAATTGCGAATTAAACCCGGCAATTGGTAATGCAACAGACATACAGGATTTCAATCAGGAGGTATTATCAGCGATCAAAGGGTAACAGCTGCGAACATTGGCGCATGAACAGCGACCAACTCAGCATGAACTGCGTGTTCCCGCTTGGCCGGCGATTCAACCACTTCAAATGCATCCACATCTGATAGCAATGTCCGTAAAGCCAGGGCATTCAATTTCTGACCGCCACGATAGGACTTGAAACAGCCAAGAATTGGTGCACCGGCCAATGCAATATCTCCAACCGCATCAAGCGTCTTATGGCGAACAAACTCGTCGCTGTAACGAAGACCTTCAGGGTTGATAATCGTATTGTCATCACCAATGACGACTGAATTATCAAGGCTTGAACCAAGCGCATAGCCTGCTGCCCAAAGCCGCTCAACATCTTTCATGAAACCGAAAGTGCGGGCACGGGATAATTCACGACGGAAAACATCGGCCGTAAGATCGCTGGCAAATTTCTGACGGCCACGTAGGCCACCGT
>JAAENI010000750.1 GCA_024224595.1 Hyphomicrobiales bacterium | reverse complement strand
GGCGACGGATTTACCACCCGGGACTGTATCTGCAGCTGATGCCTGTGGGAAGTGCTGAACAAAAATATCGCGGTAGTAATAGGCTTCCTTGGTCATAGGTGTATTCACAGGGAAACGATATTGAGCATTTTTCATTTGTTCATCAGAGACATGTTCTTCCGCCAAATCTTTCAGGCTGTCAATCCAGCCATAACCCACACCGTCTGAAAATTGTTCCTTTTGACGCCAGGCAATAGCTTCAGGTAACAGATCAGAAAAGGCCTCACGCAGGATGTGTTTTTCCATACGCTTGTCTGTGATCATTTTGGCTTGTGGGTTTATATTCATAGCAGTATCGATGAAATCTCTGTCTAAAAAGGGCACCCTTGCTTCTACGCCCCAGGCCGACATGGATTTATTGGCGCGCAAACAGTCATACCAATGGAGTTTATCCAGTTTACGCACAGTTTCTTCATGAAATTCTTTCGCATTGGGAGCCTTATGAAAATACAGGTAGCCACCAAATAACTCATCTGCCCCTTCGCCACTAAGTACCATTTTGACCCCCATGGCACGGATTTTTCTTGCCATTAAATACATGGGGGTGGAGGCGCGAATGGTGGTGACATCATAGGTTTCCAGATGGTAGATCACATCATAGAGTGCATCGAGTCCATCCTGAATGGTATAGGTGAGATTATGATGAATTGAACCTATGTGATCGGCGACTTTCTGCGCAGCGTTCAGATCAGGTGATCCCTCACGACCCACAGCAAAGGTATGCAATGTTGGCCACCAGGCATCACTGCGATCATCATCTT
>JAAENI010000749.1 GCA_024224595.1 Hyphomicrobiales bacterium | reverse complement strand
TTTATTACACCGATGACCCATAATTTTTTTTATATTTTCAATCGAGTGCGCCTTACCTGTACCGGCAGTCTCTATATGTGCCTTGGCAAAGATGACGATGCAGATTTGCGCGAACCGCTGCGGAATTCTGAAAGCGATGAATTGCTGTCACAAGCAATTAATGAAGCTATTTCACGCAAACCCAAAGGTCACGATTTTATTATCGAACGAAATGCTCCAAATTCTGTAGCCAGACACATGAGTGTGACCGGGGGTTAGCATTATTTGAGCAGACTCGAAGAAAAATACCAAATTGATTGAATTTGCCGTCAATTGGGTAGATGGTTGCGGCGATCTTAATTAATGCATTTTACAAATTTTTCTGATTTCCTATCATGGTACAATTCTCAAAATCCCCACGGGTAACAGCACCTGGCGAAAATGCGCGCGGCGCAATTCTAATGGTATTGGCCATGGCCGGATTCGGTATCAACGATATCATCGTCAAACATGCTGCAAACACGCTGGATATTGGGCAGACATTGTTAATTCGTGGCCTGTTTGCAACTGCTCTTTTGTGGCTTTTCGCCAAATTAACGAAGAAAATGCGCCCTTTGGGCGCTCTACTACAACCGGCAATGTGCGTACGTGCCCTGGCTGAATTACTGGCAACACTTACATTTTTGATTGCCCTGTTCAATATTCCTATCGCCAACGCGACAGCCATTCTGCAGGCATTGCCCC
The DNA here is from genome assembly GCA_024224595.1 of Hyphomicrobiales bacterium. Classification (GTDB taxonomy): domain Bacteria; phylum Pseudomonadota; class Alphaproteobacteria; order Rhizobiales; family Rhizobiaceae; genus JAAEMP01. Next base: position 6,679 of record JAAENI010000749.1, on the reverse strand, counting down.
TTTCTGTGGCATTGGGTGCTGCACTGTTTTTCGGAGAGAAAATTGGATGGCAAAGGACTGCGGCAATCCTTGCCGGATTCATCGGTGTCCTGATAATTATCCGCCCCGGAATGGAAGGTTTTACCATCTATTCGATCGCGGTTTTGGGTGCCGTACTTTCTTGTACCATTCGTGATTTGGCTACGCGCTTAATTTCAAATGATATCCCTACTCTATTTATCGCCCTCTTTTCCTCAATTCTGGTCACGCTTTTGGGCGCCGGTTTGTCAGTGTTTGAGGACTGGTCCTATTTTGACTATGCAGCAATCGGCTGGCTGTTTCTCGCTTCATCATTCCTTGTTCTCGGATATTTTTGCATTGCCGGTTCAATGCGCGCTGGTGATGTGGGCGCCATTGTACCTTTTCGCTATTCAATTCTGATTTACGCAATTATTGCCGGAATTGTCTTTTTTGATGAAACACCTGATCTGATGACCATTGCCGGTTCTCTCATTATTGTTAGTACAGGAGTATTCACTATTTATCGCGAGCGGTTATTCAAGGAAGCATAATGCGGGCTCGCTCTTTTCTGGACAGACAATCACCACCGCACATATTCACGCTGGTAATGATGGTTGCTTTGAGCGCGCTTAGCATGAATATTTTTCTGCCATCGCTGCCATCGATATCTGAACATTTTGACGAGGACAAAAATATTGTTCAACTGACAATCACACTTTACCTTTTTGCAACGGCATTCTTACAACCAATTTTGGGTCCATTGTCGGATTATTATGGCAGGCGGCCAATCGTATTATTTGGTTTGATCGGATTTATCGTTGGCACGGTGATCTGTATATTCGCGCCAAACATAGAAATACTGTTGATTGGCAGGATGGTTCAGGCAACATCGGCAGCGGGAATGGTCATATCACGAGCCATTATTCGCGATATGGTAGGCCTCGAAAAAGCCGCCAGCATGATAGGCTATGTCACCATGGGCATGGCAATTGCACCGATGATTGGCCCGGCCATGGGTGGTTATCTCGATGAGTTCTTCGGTTGGCAGGCGGCATTCTGGTTATTGTTGGTTTTCGCAGTCATAGTACTTTGTATAACCTGGGCTGATCTGGGGGAAACCCGGAAAACAGCAGCACCAAATCTTACAAGTCAATTCGCTTCCTACCCGATTTTATTGCGCTCAAGACGCTTCTGGGGTTATTCACTGACTGCTGCCGCATCCGCAGGTACATTTTATTCAATTCTGGGTGGCGGACCTTTTGTGGCAACCGAATATCTTAAATTGTCACCTAGTCAGTTTGGCAAGTATTTTGCGATAATTTCTATTGGTTATATGTTTGGAAATTACCTGTCCGGGCGTTATGCAGAACGGTTTGGCATTTCGCCCCTGTTGATATACGGCAATGTAGTAGTGGCGGTGGGTGTTTTCATTTCATTTATCCTGCTAATGAATGGCAGCAAAAATGCACTATTTTTCTTCCTGCCACTCTGTTTGGTAGGCGTGGGCAACGGTCTGTCCCTGCCAAGCGCCAATGCCGGCATTGTCTCGCTTCACCCCAGCCTGGCTGGTGCGGCATCGGGGCTGGGAGGTTTCCTTCAAATCATACTGGGTGCGACATTCTCCATGCTTGCCGGGATGGTTCTCGGGCCCTTATCGAACCCTGCCCCAATGTTGATATTAATGATGGCTATTGCCATTCTGGGCATTTGCATCGCTTTTTATGTCGTCTATATTGATGCGCAGGAATTACGCAAGAACTTGAACCATCAAACAATTATCGGTTCTGAAAATGAATAAAGACAGTATTATCGGAGGAGTTTTAGCCGGAGGCCTGTCTCGCCGCATGGGGGGACAGGATAAAGCGTTGATATCATTAGTAGATCGACCTCTAATATCCCACGTGGCAGACAGGTTCGCTAATCAGGTTGATGCGATTGTTATCAATACCAATGGTGATCCTCAAAACTATCAGGATATAAGATATCCTTTGGTTTGTGATATTATTGAAGGCTATGCCGGCCCTCTTGCGGGTATTCATGCGCTAATGAGTTATGCAAAAACGCTTGGCTCAAAATATACTCATGTCGCCACGGTTGCAGCTGATACTCCATTTTTTCCAAATGATTTTGTTGATCGATGTATCCAGTCCCTGGTAGATGACCAACCATCAACGGCAAAAATTATCCTGGCGAAATCCAACCAAAACCGACATCCCGTATTTGGGTTGTGGCCGCTAAGTCTCGGTGACCAATTGGAGCATTTTTTGACAACGGCTGATACCAGAAAGGTGATGGCTTTCGTACAGATGCATTCGTTTCAATATGCTGAATTCCCGCTCTATCAACTGGAAGCAATGTCTGTTGATCCATTTTTCAACATTAATAGCCCCGACGATCTGTTGGAGGCTGTTTCGATTTTTAATCATTTGTTGTCTCCACAACAACAGTTTCAGGAAAATCAAAAAAGATGATCAACGATTGCTTTTCCCATGATGAAAAACGCCTGCTTCATTTTGATGCCGTTGATCTGTTGAAATCCCGGCTAGGCTCAATTGCGACCAGTTCTTTGCAGGATCTCGAAAAATGTGGTGGGAAAATATTGGCTCAGGATATCACTGCTCCCAAGAACATCCCCGCATTCGATAATTCTGCGATGGACGGATTTGCCTTTGATCATCAAGATTACTTGAAGAACACCGGGGTATTTCCTCTGGGAGCACGAATTGCCGCCGGAGATAATAAACCAGTTGAACTGGCACCATGCTCTGCCGCCAGGATATTTACCGGCGCGCCGATGCCAACAGGTGCCGACAGTGTGGCTATGCAAGAGGATTGCAAGACCCATCAGAGTGAGGGCCAAACGTTTGTTATTATTCCGCAAGGATATAATAAAGGTGCAAATGTCCGCCTGGCTGGCGAAGATGTGAATTCCGGTGAGTGTCTGCTTAGTGCTGGAAGTCGGCTGCGACCCCAGGATATTGCAGCTATTGCTTCTTGCGGATTTGCGAAGATCGAGATTTGTGATCCTCTGAAAATTGCGCTGGCCTCCACTGGCAATGAAATCATCCGTCCAGGTAATTGCCTGGAACAGGCTGATGTTTATGACGCCAATTTTTTTATGTTGAACTCGCAACTTAACACAATGCCGGTTGAAGTTACTGATTTGGGTATCCTGCCCGACGACAGGGCCATGGTCGAATCGACCCTGACCAGAGCGAGCAGTTCTTACGATATAGTCATTACCAGCGGTGGCGCATCCCTGGGCGAAGAAGACCATATTACCAGTGTGCTGGCCCAAAAAGGCACAAGACATCTCTGGCAACTTGCTATCAAACCTGGAAGGCCGATGTGTTTTGGCAACCTCAATGATGCCATATTTTTTGGTCTGCCGGGAAACCCGGTCGCCAGTTTTGTCTGTTTTCTGCTTTACATTTATCCTTCTTTGCTTGTTCTTGGCGGTTCGCGCTGGAAAGAACCCACCCGAATTAAAATCCCTTCTGCGATTAAATTCAATAACAAGAAATCGGGTCGCAGAGAATTCTGGCGCGGCTATCTTGAGCCTGGCGCAGATGGCACAAATCGCCTTCATAAATATGATCGCGATGGCTCTGGCCTGATTTCCGGACTGCGCCATGCAGAAGGGTTTATCGAAATTGGCGAGGATGTCACTGAGGTCAAACCCGATGAAATGCTGGACTTCATTCCGTTTTCACAATTTGGTATTGTCTAGAGTCTATCAGCCAACATAATCATTGACACGTGGTGAACCGCCCCAGGCATTCCAGTAAACAGTTTGCCATTTGGATTTCGCAACAACATCACTCCAGTTATTGAGGTCTGCTGCCAGCGAAGATGGAATACCCATTGCCAGCAAAACAACTGCGCTGGAAAGGCAATTTCTAATCAATGAAGTTATAGACTTTATCGTGATATTCTCATCTCAATATTGTTCTGCCAAATCAGGTTCCATAGAAACCAGTTCGCTAGTTTTGTCAATTTTGCAAGGTGGCTTTGTCTTGAGCAAATTGTGAGTGATGCGTTAACAAACTCGTCTAAAACAATATCCAAAATAGTAGTTTGGCCAATTATCTGTGTGTTTTGCAATGAAATTTAATCAACATCGCTCAAATCCCTGTCATTGAAGGCTTTTCCTGCTAAACAATTGCCTATATAAGCCCATTAGTTTTATGCTGGAATAATCAAATTGATATGGAACAAACATGCCAGCGATGATTGCAGACGGAAACCCTTGTAATGTCCAATGAAAACAAGACGATTGACCAGAGCTTGATTAGAGACCTGGCGAATCTTTTGAAAGAAACCGAATTAAGCGAAATTGAAGTCGAACAGGGTGACCTGCGTATACGGGTCGCACAGGGGACTGGCGCCCAAAATATCGGCGCGCCAGCGCAAGTTTCTGCTGCGGCGATTCAAGCAACGCCAGAATCCAGATCACGTGATCTGGCCAATGATCCTGGCGCGGTCCCCTCACCTATGGTTGGTACGGCCTATCTTTCGCCGGCCCCGGGTGCAAAACAGTTTGTCAGTATTGGCGAAAATGTAAAAGAAGGCCAGACGGTTTTGATTGTTGAGGCGATGAAAACCATGAACCAGATTGCCGCCCCACGCTCGGGTAAAGTGACGGCAATTCTGGTTGATGATGGTCAACCGGTAGAATTTGGTGAACCACTTCTAATCCTGGAATAATTTGGGCTGTATAGATGTTTAAAAAAGTCCTGATAGCCAATCGCGGTGAAATCGCTTTACGTGTTTTACGTGCGTGTAAAGAACTTGGCATTGGCACGGTAACAGTGCATTCAACAGCCGATGCCGATGCCATGCATGTGCGTCTTGCTGACCAGAGTGTATGTATTGGCCCTCCCCCTTCTCAGGACAGCTATCTCAATATCCATGAAATATTGGCGGCTTGCGAAATAACCGGTGCAGATGCGATCCATCCCGGATATGGGTTTTTGTCGGAAAATGCAAAATTTGCTGATATTCTTGAGGCCCATAATATTACATTCATAGGGCCCTCAGCCGACCATATACGAATTATGGGCGACAAAATCGAAGCAAAAAAGACGGCTATTAAATTAGGAATTCCGGTAGTGCCGGGTTCTGAAGGTGAAATTACTTCAGAAGATGATGCCAAACGCATCGGCGCCGAAATTGGCTACCCTGTCATTATCAAGGCTGCTTCCGGCGGTGGCGGTCGTGGTATGAAAGTTGCCAATAACGAAAGCGAAATTACCAACGCCTTTCACACAGCGCGAAGTGAGGCAGGTTCTGCATTTGGCGACAGCTCAGTTTATATTGAAAAATACCTGGGCAAACCGCGTCACATTGAAGTGCAGGTATTTGGAGACGGCAAAGGCGGCGGCGTCCATCTGGGAGAACGCGACTGTTCCCTCCAGCGTCGCCACCAAAAAATCTGGGAAGAAGCAACCTCTCCGGTAATTGATGATGCTGCCAGAAAGAAAATCGGTAATATTTGTGCAAAAGCAGTTCAGGGCCTTGGATATTCGGGAGCAGGTACTGTTGAATTCTTGTACGAAGACGGTGAATTTTATTTCATTGAAATGAATACCCGTCTTCAGGTTGAACATCCGGTTACCGAGATGATCACCCGCATTGATCTGGTCAATGAGCAATTGCATGTGGCATCCGGTGCCGGCCTGTCGGTAACGCAAGATGAGATTACCTTCACCGGTCACGCCATTGAATGCCGTATCAATGCTGAAAACCCGGACACTTTTGTTCCATGTCCGGGCACAATCAGCCACTTCCATGTCCCGGGCGGGCTGGCGGTTCGCGTCGATTCAGGTGTTTATCAGGGCTACAAAATCCCCCCCTATTACGACAGTCTGATCGGCAAACTGATTGTGCATGGCCGTGACAGGGCTGAATGCCTGATGCGCTTGCGCCGTGCGCTGGATGAATTTGTCGTCGATGGCATTGAGACCACTCTGCCGTTATTCCGTGACCTGGTGTCCAATGAGGATATGCAGACCGGTGAATATAATATCCACTGGCTTGAAAAATATCTGGAAGAAAAGAACCGGGCAAGATAAGTCGCAAAACAATTTAAACCGGTTTACCATTTCATTATGAATAGTCAGTGCCAGGATGACCACGATCAGGTCTCCGCCGGTTTTTTCGTGCGAGAATCTGTTATCAGAAACGGTTTTTATTGGCGTAGTTAGTAGTTCGGGGCTAAATATACCTCGAAGTCAGGTATGCGGACCTTTTAGCAAATTGAGCTGAGTTCATTATCCAGCTTGCGACACAAGTTAACTGGCAAGATTGTGCAAGAGCAGGCCCAAGACCAACCTCCAGCTATCAATCAAAATCTGAATGTCCGGGAAGTTTTCTTGCTTTGCCAGGGGTTAAACTGTGACAATTAAATCACAGTAATATATTATCTATCATCTTTTTGGGAGATTGTGGCCTGTTTGAAGCAAAAGGGCTCCCAATGCAGTGGGGTTTCATGCACTGTCATCTGTGATGTGCATTAATTTCCCGAATACAGGGGAAGATTGCAAGTGGGCTCAATATACATTTGTTTTTGAGCCGACAAGTTTAACAAGCTGGTGAACGAATTGCAGTATTCAAACGACAGGTCGGTCTTTAGTAACCACGTGCTTGATCAAGCCTATGATTGGCTTTGTCAGCGTCG
>JAAENI010000748.1 GCA_024224595.1 Hyphomicrobiales bacterium | reverse complement strand
TCCGAATTCTGAGACACGTCGCTCGCTATGTAACAGCGGTAGTGCATGTCCAGCTTTACCGGTTGCACAAAATTGCCGCTCGCCAGACCAACAAACTGAAACAATCGCCTTTATTGGAAATGACTTTCTGAGTAGGCTCTATTTATACTCCTACGACTGAATTGACCTGATTATTGTGTTTGGGTCTGAGTCAATTGGTCATGGGGCATTTGTGTTGATAATCTGCATGCTGTGGTCATGGACAAGCAACCAGTATCAATCGCGCTGACGAACGAGCAGCGCAGTGCCCTTCAAGCAATTTGTCGACGCCGTAAAGTTGATGCGCTGGTGTGGAAGCGGGCGCGGGCGTTTTTGCTGCTGGACGCCGGTTATGATGCCAAAACCATTTGTGAAATTCTGGACATCGGGCCAACGGTTCTTGGTGAATGGAAGTCTGCCTTTGCCGGCAAAGGCTTGTCGTTTTTGGATTAAAAGATTACAGTCAACGCCAGGGCCATTTGTCGCTCGCCCAGGAAACGGCTTTCAAAGTCCACTTCAACGCCAACCCGGCCCGCAATACTGATGAGATCTGCGCCTATGTCCTGACCAAATATGCTCACAACTACTGCCCATCAGGGGCGGCAAAACTGATGCACCGCTTGGGTTTTATCTACAAAAAACCGCTATCCCTAACCCCACAATGACGACAATCCATGTGTTTGTGGACAATGCCCGCTATCATCACGCCAAACTGCTTGAGCCATGGCTAAGCGACCCAAACCGCAAGGTTCGTCTGCATTTCCTGCCAGCCTATGCTCCACACCTCAACCCGATTGAACGCCTCTGGGGTGTCATGCACAAATGGGTCACTCACAATCAGCACTACGCGACCTTTAACCAGTGTACCCAAGCTATTTTGACTTTCTTTCGCAAAACCCTACCAGACAAATGGCTAGATTTCCGCGACACGGTAACCGACAACTTTCACGTCGTATCCCTCAAAAACTACAAGGTCATATAGCCTGCTAAAATTCAGGTCAATTCAGTCGTGGGAATATAATTAAAATAACGGTCGGAATCACAACGCCAATAAATTACATGCTTGAACACCCTTAAAACTACTGTTAGACGACCTAAAGCCAACGCATTAATGACGCAGCCGAATTCGATTACAAAAAGATTGGAAGTCGATGTTCACCACGCCAGAGCATTCCCTTACTAGGCAATTCGGTTCATGGACATTGTTTTTGTTTGCGTTGGTGGTTTCACTTTTGATTTTGATAAATTCAACAAGTCGTTTTTTTAATGCCGAAAATCCAGCTCTTGCATTGCGGATTAATCCACTAAATGCGGAAGCACGCATCAACTTGCTAGCATTAATCCTGTCAAAAGATCGGACTCCTGACCAATTTGAAGTATTGGAGAAGCTGGCAATCTCAGGCACCACACTGGAACCAATGGATGCCAGATTTTACAGTCTTTTAGGTATGACTCACGAGATCCTTGGAGAAGCCAACGCCGCCCAAATTTTGTATCGGCATGCCTTGAGATTATTACCGACTGAAATTCAGGCTTTGTCCCGCCGTTTCGTGTTTAATTTTAATGATGGTAACTATGTCGAGGCGGTTTCAATTGTTGATATCTTCTCCAGACGCTGGCGCAAACACTGGAACCTGATTTCACCCCACCTACCCAACTTGTTGGATAACGAAATGGCTTATGATGAAGCAATTAATCGTTTTTCGAAACAAAAAAATGGAATACAAATATTGGTATCAAGCCTGATCAACCAATCAAACTCACTTGATCTCGCCCATCGAATGATAATGGACTGGCATAAGCAGGGTGAAAAAAATCTTCGTAATTCAATCAACCAGCTATCCAACAAACTGGTTGCAAATGGCCAGGAAAACAAAGCCTATCGATTATTCCGATTGACCCTGAACGC
>JAAENI010000747.1 GCA_024224595.1 Hyphomicrobiales bacterium | reverse complement strand
TGGCAAGATTGTCAGCGGCTGAATGAATCTCTTTCGATTCGGAGAGGATTTGACTGGATGAAGTTCCTATGTTGTTGATTGTAGACGCAAGCTCCTCAATCGAATTGTTGAAGTCGTCCCTCAATGAATGATAGGCATCCGGCAATTCATCTGTGATCCTGTGACCGAGTTCTTTTTCTGCAATGGCTGACATTGCCTTACCAAACACTTCGCTGACCATTCCGCGTTCTGTATCAATTGCCTCCTGCTGCGCTATCTTTTCATGTTCTTCACTAAACCTCTTCTGTTCAATCTGCTCAGCCACAAGTTGTTCATTTCGAAGCGCATTGTTCTTAAAAACTTGTACAGCTGCGGCCATCGAACCAATTTCATCTCGACGATCAGTAGATGGAATGTCTTCATCAAGATTGCCATCGGCAAGAGATTTCATCGCCGAAGTCATTTTGCTCAGAGGTGGTGAAATTGCCCGCACGGTGAAGAAGGAAATCAAACTGCCAAAAATAAGGCCAACCGCCAGAAGAATCCACACCATGGAGAGCAGGTTTGAGATCATACTGGCATTTGCGTTTGAATCAGTCTGTAGTAACCTGGACTGGTTTTCCACCATGCCGCCAGTGCGTGTTCCGTTTTCCTGCTTTTCACCACCCAAAATAGTCAGCAGCTTTGCTGCACGGGGGGCTGCTTCGCTAACCAGAGTATAATTGGCCATGTTCCACTTATCCGAACTTCTGATCTTGAACATTTTCTCTGGCAGTGAATTGAATTCAGCGCGAGCTTGAGAAAACACCTCAAAGGCTTTCCTCTGCCCTGCTGACATTAAATTGGAGGCTTTTGCAAGATCGGCAAAACGCTTACTGTTCTTGGCCCAGAGTTTGTTGAATTTTTTTGTGAATACCTCATCACCCGTCAGCAAATAAGCTCGGATATTGGCAAGTCCAAGTCCAAGCGTGCCGCGAACGTCAGCCATCATTCCAAGAAACTGCACACGATCGCCCTGAGCATCCTCTGGCACCGACAATTCGAGATTGATCATCTCGGTGATTTTCGCGCTCATGGCAGTTGCCTTTGGGGCAGCAACATTAATCAGCATCTTAACTGCCGGTTGCTCATCGACTGACCTGGCAACCTTCTCAACTTTTGCCTGTGCCTGTTTGAATTCATCAAGAATGACCGTAAATTCGCGCCATTTCACAACATTAGCCGCATTGGTCCAATTTGTTGAAAGAGCACTCATGGTGGATTCAATTTTTTCAATCCTGTTCCATGTCTCCGCCCGCTGCTCCTTGAAGACTGGATTGCCGGTCAACATCCAGCCGCGCAGATTAGCCAGGGATGCATTAATACTGCTGATGAGTGCTGCACTTGCCTGCGCAGTTGGAGTGCGCAAATCTACAATTCTGTCCGTCGTTTTTTTGATCCCCGACACCTGCCAAACAGTCACGGAAACAGTGATTGCCAAAAGCAATATCAGTGTTGAAAAACCGATATATAAACGATGAGTAATTTTCAATTGAAAACCAGATTTCTTGCTCACAGCATTCTCCTGCTTGTTGGGGAACACCCTTGGTTGAATGCAAAATACTGTTGGATAAGTCAGTTATTGCGCTGAATTGTGGGGGTGTTGTTGTATCAATCTCGGCACGGTAGAGCGGCATCATGTCAATGGATTCAAAAATCCATACTACCATGAAATGATTACTAATTTTCGTAAGTTAATATACAATTAATACAAATGGATGATTTAGAAACTTTGAATCAAGGCCAACACGGTCGCTGAGCCGCATACTAATGAATTGTAACAATTCACGTTATCGTTTTGCTGTGAAGTATGCGATCGTAGCTCCAGGGTCTGTTGACATTCAAGGTTATGGTGTTGGCGAAACCGATTTGTTTAATGGCAAGCAT
>JAAENI010000746.1 GCA_024224595.1 Hyphomicrobiales bacterium | reverse complement strand
TCATGGGGAAAAATGGGGGTCAATGGGCAAATATGGATTCCAATTTAAAATTACGCCAGTTTCCGGGCTAAGTTCAAGAAGAATATGTCTATTTTCCTGAAGCGCTCAATTAGAACCTAACCAAATTACAACAAACATGGTTAACCGAACATAAATTTTTCTATGCAATTTCAAAGAACCCAAATCAGCCGTAATTCAATCTTTTTTGAATCAGAGCAGGTTCGATGAAATATGAAGACGTCAGAGAACACCATCACAGAAAACGTAGATTTATAGATTCTGGAAACAGCCAAAAAGTAGGCAAGGGAAGATAAAACTGTCTTAACGCCGATTGTCTCAACCGGGTCCTATCACTACTATATGTTGGTGGTCGGTAAAATCGGGGGTAATATAGCCATCGGCAAATTTAACCCGACAAGCAATCAAACAACTGGGTGTGTGTAATCAGTTGAAGACTTTTGATGGTAGTTGAGAGGGTTGAACTCTTACCGGTCCACCTAGCCCGTTTCTTGTTTACACGGAAGCATTTGATGGGCATCGCTGGAACACCTGCCTTCCGGTTGTTTGACAGGTGCCAGCCGGCCTGTAAGCCGGGTTCTGTATGGCTCTGGCAGCAATTGCCAAAACGTGGTGATCATTCATCTGGGATAACTGTCACCAGCTACCTCAACGCTACCCACCCGGACAGCTGGCCTGAAAACCGGCCTGCAACTTGCGCCGCACACTGTCCCTATTCGGTATTGCTCCCAATGGGGTTTACATTTGCCACGCCCATTGCTGCCCGCGCGGTAGGCTCTTACCCCACCCTTTCACCCTTACCAAAGTCTCTTGCGAAAGATTGGCGGTTTATTCTCTGTTGCACTTTCCCTCAGGTAAAAACTGAATATCAGCCTCCCCTGGCCGGGCGTTATCCGGCATCGTGTTTTCATGGAGCCCGGACTTTCCTCCACTGCAGCCTTTCGACCAACGCAGCAGCAATCACCCGACCGACTGGCGCGCAATATGTATGAGGGTGCGGGGATAGCGTCAAGGTCTGATAACATACCAATAGACATTTCAATATCGATACAGCCAGATCAGGAAACTAATTTGATAGTTTTTGTGATGTGCCGCGCTTGATCATTTCAACCGCCACCCGTATCATCTCGACTTTGATGAAATGAGGAATAATGAGTTCTCAAAGAAAATTAGTGAATTTTTCCAAACGCCAACTCTCCAATTTGATACTCAGATATATAATGGTCGACAGGGTGAAGACGTTTTCAATAATTTGCATGCTTTATCTTTTCCATCCTGCTTGTGCGGAAACATTTACCTACAAACAGATACTCAAAGATATCGATTTTGTTGTAAAAAACCTTAAAATTTATCATCCCAATTTATATGCTCACAAAAAACCACGAGAATTTAAGAAAATTGTCGATGAAGTCCGCAAAAGTATCGCTCCCAACGAGGATTATTATTCAGCCCTGCCAAAATTTCAGAGAATAATGGCGGCGGTTTGTGATGAACATACAAGCATAAAACTGAACAACTATAAAAAACTCTACGATCCAAATAAACCAGACACCTGGAGGATTGGTCGATTATTCGCCGATAATCTAATCGCCACAAAAAACCGAATTTTCATGGATAACCCGGCGATCACTTTTAACCGTCAAACGCTCCTTTCAATCAATAACCATCAGTCGGAAGAAATCCGCCGATTTCTTGAAAATGTATCCCATGCGGATGGATGTTCAAATAGTGGCATTTTATATACTCGTCTGGGCAGTTTGCTTGATAGGATACTGATAAGCCAGTTCCTGAAAATTCATAAGAACACTGGCCTGAAAGTTCAAAGCGCCGACGACGAGGCTCCTCGAACCTATTCGCAAAAGGCCTTGAGTCTTTCTGATTATGGTTCGCCAAACAAGTTTCCCTCAGCCCATGAAGGCAGTTCCAGGCTTTTGAAAAATCATGGTTTCTCATTTAATGATGCCAATTTCGTGCAGTCATACAAAAACAAAAATCTGGGAATCATGGTTAGTTCAAATACTGATAAATCGACTTATTATATTTATTCGTATTCTTTTCTTGGTGGCAAAAAGCAGATTAAGAAAACCAACAAATTAATGCGTGAAATGCTCAATAACAAACCGACGAATGTAATTCTCGATCTCACTGACAATTACGGTGGCCAATTGCACGTTGCCTCACATCTGCTTTCCTATTTCCTCGAACATTCACACAGAACTGCCAGCCATGTAAGAATGCGCAATCCAAATTCCAGAATGCCAAAGCAATTCGTCTTTGCATCCGATAAAATCCGCAAGAGCCACATAAGAAAGAGCAAACAGTTCCGAAGAACAAAAAAGAGAAATGGCCAATACAAATTGAGGCTTTTAAAAAAATCATTCGGTAACCCGGATTATAATGGCAATTTAACAATTCTAGTCAGCCCTAGAACCCATTCCGCAGCAACCGTAGTTGCCAGCGTATTGAAGCGAAAAAGAAAAGCAAAATTGATTGGTTATGTGAATGCCGGCAGCACAAGAACATCCTGCTTTGCGTCACCTGGATATTTTGAATTACCAAATACCAAAATCGCAGTCTTGATACCCAACACCTGTTTTGATCGACCTAAAAATACAAATCAAAACGGCAGAACCTTGAAACCTGATATAGAGGTCGACCCATTGGGTGGCAGTTCTAATTACCTGAATACTCGCATCCTTGAAGCGGCCTTGAAGGAAATTTCAGCACCAAAACAAAATCCCTGACCCCAAACGCCATTCTGGCATCCGTTTTTTTCCTCGAACGATCCACGAGGTTGCACCCCTTTGCTGATCAATAATCACATATTAACCATGATATGTGAGCATGATAAATAGAAACCAGCAATCGTTATATTTTGACGAATCAGATCAACAGCTGCATCGGGATTGAAAATGTTTACACGACGCCAATTTCTCCTCACTGCCTCAGCTACCGGGGTTTGCACAACACTAGGCCTGCCGATTGAATCGGTAACAGCGGCAACCACCAAAGGCATCTCTTACGGCTCTAAGAAACTTGATATTTATTCGCCAACAGGCAAAACTGGCCGCCCGATCATGATTTTCGTGCATGGCGGCGCCTGGGCGTTGGGCAATCGCGGACAGGTAGGACACAAACCCAAATTCTTTACCCACGCCGGATTTGTTTTTGCTTCTGTCAGCTATTCGCTCTACCCCGCTGCCAATGCCATGACTCAGGCAAAGCAGGTCGCCCAGGCCGTAGCTTTTATCCACAAAAATGCCGAGCGCTTTGGCGGTGACCCTGATCGCATCATTTTGATGGGTCATTCTGCCGGCTGTCACCTGTCTTCACTGGCAACCCTGAGTGGACTGGTACCCAATATTCGCGGCCTAATCTGCAATGACACTGGCGCCTATGATCTGCATTATCTGGCCAAGGTCAATGGCGGCTCGCTTCCGATAATTTATGCGGCACCGTTTAGAAAACGCAAATTCTGGACCCAATGGTCACCGATCACCTACAGCGCCAGTAACGCCGGTTTGCCATTAATGGTTCCCTGGTCCGGCGGACGAAACCGTGACCACATCACCGCAAACTTTATCAGCAGACTGAGAAGCCACAATGCCGATGTCACCCCCTTTGATGGAACCTCCTATTCTCATCTGTCGATCAACAAGGCAGTCGGTAAAAGAGGCGACAGATTGACCCGCGCCATACTGGAATTTGTCACCTACGCATTCGACAAACCAGTCTGCGCACCACCTGCGCAAATAGTTGATAATCGATGTGTTGTGAATGGGTGAAGACAAACTGACCGCTGACGGCAAAACGTTGCCCCGTGTACCCGGTCACATCGCCTACTGGTTTGCCTGGGATGGTTATTTGGTACGGCCTCGGAACTTTACGCCGAATAGACAAATTAAATTAATTCCAGAGCGACAATTCGTATCAATTTATTGAATCGAACCAGCGATTTCATCTAACGCCGCCTCTAGAATTTTTGAATTCAAATAGGCTGAATTAATGCCAAGTGGACTGACTTCGATGTCTGGTATTAACAAATCATCATTCTGTTTCGAGTTTTTTGGTCGATCAAAACAAGTTTCAGGGATAGAAACTGAAACTTTGGTATTTGGTAAATGATACGATCCTGAGGGCGCAAAACACGAAGTTCTTGTACTACCGACATTTACATATCCGATCAGTTTCGCATTTCTCTTGCGATTAAGTACGCTGGCAACAGCGGTAGCTGCGGAATGGGTCTGAGGACCTATCAATACCACCAAATTGCCGTTGTAATCAGGGTTACCAAATGATCTTTTTATTACTCTTAGTTTATGTTGACCCTTCACTTTTTTTACCCTGCGATGATTCCTGGCCTTTTTTACAAAGTTCTTCTGTCTCTCCTTAGAAATGAAGTTAAATTCTGGCGGCATTTTGGATATTGGATTCCGCATTCGGACATAACTGGCGATCCTGTGAGATTTACTCAAAAAATAGGACAACAGATGTGAGGCTACATTCAACTGCCCACCTGGGTTATCCGTCAAATCCAGAATAACATGTTTTGGTTTATCCCTAATCAATTCGCGCAGCAATTTATTGGTTCGCTTCATCTGCAATTTACCACCACGGAACGAAGAGGAATAGATATAATAAATGGTTTTGTCCGGATTGGAAAACACCGAAATGCCCAAATCGACTGATATGTTTCCATATAGATGGGAAGGTGGAGTATATTGGATATTTGCTCCCTCTAACACATCTTGTCGCAGGCTATTATTGAAAAACACCGAAGAAGAACCATTTACTGATTGTTCAAATCTAAACGATCTAACTGTACTGGTTTGGGCGTATTGCTTATCGGGCGTCTGCGCCTTCTTGATATAATTCTTGTCAAGTTCAAGCGTTCTACCCAAAATAAAATTGTGAATCGGTGACAATAGCCTCGTCATCAAGATACCTTTTTCGGCACAACCGTCGGCGTTTACAATACCTGCGAGATATTTGCGAATATCGCGGGAACTATGTTCATTGATAGATTCCAGCGTCTCATAAAACCCGTCAGCATTGATATAATCAATATCGATTTTTCCCCGACCAGCGGTTATGTGCTGGGAAAGTACGTAGTCACCCGTGATTTTTGTATATTTCCAATCAGGCTGCAGCTTGTTTGATTGGGTCGGTTGATTGGCGGGTTTGGAATTTCATAATTGCTGTCAGAAAAAAGACAAAAAGAAGGCTCAACCACCTTGCCAGGAGGCGCAGGTTGTGGCCTGCGGCGGTGAGGATGGCGTTGACGGCATCGCCTTCAGCGCCTTTCAGATGATTTCGTTCCAGATGTCCGTCTTGCTTCATATGGCCTATCACCGGTTCAATGGCGCTTCGTCTTCGCATCTCGCGTTTGATTGTTGGTGAGGTGATACCGCGTGTGTGGGTAATGATGACATCCAACCCATCGCGTTCCAACTTGTGCCCACGATAACCGCGATCACCATAGGCACGCCTGACACCAATGCCGGTCAGTCGTTCGACCTGATCGATCTGATCCGCCAGAGTGTGGCCGTCATATGGGTTGCCCGGCAGGGCTTGGCTACCGACCACAAACTGTCCGCCTTTGGCCCTCTCATTGATGGTGGCAATAGAGGTTTTGACGCCAAATTCATACCGGGTGCGCGCCTTGCCTTTACCAATGCACTCCGCCTCCGGGGCGTGCAGGGCATAAAGCTTGTTCTTGTCGGTTTTCTTCTGTTCGAAGATTGTGCGTGAACGTTCCAGTAGCGTGGCAAATTGTGCTTGGGCCACTATGTCACCAGTAATCTTGCGTTCAATATCACGGATCAGACGACCCAGCCAGGTTCTCAGTTTGCGTACCCATCTCATACCCTGCTTGTGACCACTAGTATGCATCAAACGGGCGGCTTCCTTTTTGGCTCGGGGGGCAAGGCGTGTAAAAGACTGGCGCAGATTGATGTCGTGCTTGCGCGCCGCCCGGTTCAACCACTCGATTGCACGAACGATAAGGTGGCTGTCGCTGGGATGGGCAATGGCCTTGGTCTGCACCGTTGTATCAACTGTGATACGTTCAAGCTGACGGGTGCTGACAGCTTTTGTTTTCAGGGCAACGGCAATTGTCTCAGCCAGCAAAACTTCCAGAGCATCAGCACCAATTCTTTGGCGCCAGCGTGTCATTGAGGAGCGATCAAAAGGCAGTTCATGCTGAAAATAAACCTCCCCGCAGAAGGCCTGGAAATACGGATTTTCCAGCCAGGATGCACAAACCTGTTCATCCGACAGCCCCTTCATATGCTTCAACAGATGCAGTCCGGCCATCAGCCGAGTTGGCAGGCCTTCGCGTCCCTTTTGATCATTATAAAAGGCACCAAATGCTCCATCAAAACGTTCCCAGTCGACTAAACGCGATAACCGCACAAGTTCATGATTTTGATCAATGATGTTCTCCAGAAGCATTCGAAACAAATCGCCGCTGGAAGGCTTGGCTGTCTTGGGTGGCATAATCAAGGTTCCTTGAAAAATTGCGTTACACAACTTCACCACATTCAGTTTCAAATGGGAATCCCCAAAACCTACATGCAACCCAAATCACAAGGTTTTTCTCAAATAAGTTGAAAACCTTGTGAAAACGAATACTTCAAAACCAGAAATAATATCGAAAAATCATACCCTTGGCAGAAAATCACGGGTGACTAGTTATTGTCAAATTTTCTTATGCCATTGTAATACCAACAGTTTTTACCATTTGCCGGTTATTATCAGATAATCCCGTTAATTCCAATATCCACTTTTACGGGTTATATCCCCCGTCTTTGTTTCAGACGGGGGAGCTAACCCATGAAGTGGAACCAAGATTCGCTCCACTAGGCGGCAACTCGATGGATTTGAAGGCTACCGGCACCCCATTCGGAATTCCATCTGCTCAATGCGCGATACTCGTCGGCGTTCTCGGCTATTCAACCGCCCATAGGGTGGGAAGCATGCGCGTCCAAACGTTCGGCGGGCACGACGAGTTTTGAAACAATGCCCTTTGTCGGCATAAATTGCATTGCGTTCATACCACAACTCTGAGCAAGTCAAATTCCGCAATCGCTGTGCCTGAGCTTCTGAAGTGCTACCTATCAAACTGGTGGCTGAAACAACAATCAAACCGGCGAAAAGAGCGGGAAGCGAATATTTTACAAGGTCCATAATGGAAGTCTCCTTTTGCTGAACATTGGCTTGGAAAGTCAATGTGGCACAATTTAACATCGGTGACCCAAAAGTCTTTGATCTGGATCACGGCTAATTAGAAGTGGTCTGGGATATTTGTGTTTAAACCAATAGCCGTTACAACAGTAAGCACTAATATCCCATTCGAATTGCGCCAAACCGGAAAAGATTTGAAGAAAGGAATAGCTTATGCCACCCTTTCGCTGCGAAGAAACCTATCAGGGGGGCAGGTGGGTTGAGTGAGATCAGCTCACTCCGGAGGCTGCCGTGAAGTGTGTGGTCCAACATAACGCCTGTTTGGAGATGAGGCTATGCAACTGTTATACTATTTCAAAATATTGATTGCGCCCATGGTGCTAATTTTATTGGCACTGATACTGGCTGGACAATTCGTGGGAGATTTGTCTGTGCGAGCCGCCGATCAGCTTGATATTGGCTGTAGTGACAAACCCGGCTTGCCGGATATGCCATTTCAGACCGAGCAGTTCATCAAAAACGCAAAGGATCATATCGGTCGGGAAATATACATTTGTGTGGCCATGAACGCCTTCAAGGATTATGGTATCATCTACTCGCTAGGCTATCACACTCCCGAAGGCGATCAGATCGAAAAGCAAAAAACTCTGAGTGCCTTCATGCTTGTAGATCTCACCAGAGCAACCGACTGGCGTCGCCGATTAACTTCAGATGATGACAACTTTTGTGGTATTGAGGGGTGTACGGTGAGCATTGAGGGAACTGTACGGGAATTGTCAATCCCCGGTAGTCCGGTGTCGGGCATCGGCATTGTTGCGCGGATGGTCCGGCCAATAGGATGAAGCCTGATCACATTCGTTGACTTGGCGAACGTGGCATTGTCAGGGGAAAATTCAGAGGGTAAGTTTACCCTGTCATCAAAGAAGCGTGCTTCGTGAAGATGACTGTCTTCCTTACTATGATGTTCTTTGTGAACAGTATGGAGTCTGCGAGGACTTTTTGGAGGACCGTTAATGGCACAAAGTGACGTTGAGAGGCGTGTCGTAGGCTGACAAACGCGACAATCTGAATTTGGTGCTTTGTCCGCATTGTTGACCTTGGGCTATCGACATTTGAAATTTGACGAACGGCTGTTCCGAGCCCTCTTAAGGCCTTCATAGTTTGTCGCAGCCTGAATGGTGTTGAGGTGTACGGTCAGAAAAATATACCTGCCCAGGAGCATTTGAACAATTCTTCGTAGGACCGAAAAATACCGCGAAGCAACCAATCTCAATGAGAACAAAATCAAGTGCTAGATGGAGTTTAATGTCTGAAGTGATTCAGAACTCGAAATAGCGCTGTTGGGAGGGCAAGTTGAATATTCAGGTGCTTTTTTCCGTCGTTTTTCTTCTGTTGACAGAACACTTTTCTTGGGCGGGGCACCCCATTGAGGAGACAAAAGTTTGCCCCGTTGGAGGTGAAAAATTCAATGTGACTGGCACCTTAAGCTGCACAACTGCTGGTCAAATCCGAACAATGTCGATGAGACCCGCCACCTCATGCGAATTTGTCACACGACTTCCAGTATGTCCGGAAAATGGACTTCCGGTCTATCAAGAATTTACGCAAGAACAGGTCGCAAAGCTCGAAATTTTTTTAAAAACTCCACAATTTCAAAATCTTAAATCACTTCCACCCTGGCAAAGAGCGTATGGGGTCTCGCAACACCTTGGTGAGTCTGGCACCGCCATTGCCTTTCATCTATTAAACGGGGCTTTGTGGTATGAGGGAGAAGAATTCCTCAAGAGTGAAAGAGCAGTAGATCGATTCTTAATCGAGGCTAAAAGTGAAGTGGGCCGCGCGTCTGAACGAGACAAACCATTTCTGCAAGCAATTATCGCATATGTGCTTGTTACCTCCAAGAGGCCTAATGAGGCGGAGGTCTGGTTGAAAAAAGTTTCCCAATCAGTCGAAGGTTCGGATTATTTAAAACAGTACCTATCAGCAATTCGAGCGTGCCAAAATGATATCGATCGTGAAGGATGCGGGCCGCTGGATAATTTCGATTATGTTAAACCGTCTTTACCTCCAATCGAGTAGATTGGCGTTTTTAGCTTCCAATAAAATATACTCCAACTCATGTGAATGGCCATTACGGCCTAAGCTGTAGAACTCCACACTTAAGTTCTTTCTCACCTGGGCAGATGTAGGCATCATTCTCATCATCATAGGTAAAGTCAGCCCGCTCAAAGGTTCCATCCGTTCGGCCAAATTTATCAACCGCTGGAATGTGAGGAGAAACGCCGCGTTCTTGAACAAGCCATTCAAGCAATGGACCTGTGCCATGGGCTGTATCTGCAATCATACGTTCCGGGTTGATGTCGAAGATGTCTTTGGTTCTGTCAATCGTGGTTTGCATGGCACCCAAGTTCAGCTTGTCGAACTGAACGACTGGCCTCGACATCAAGGATCACGGCATTGTCCGTATCAATCATGTAATTGGCGGAATATGCAAAATGGGCAGGGCCTTTGCGTGCCGCTGTCCACTGAGATGCTGGATCAGAGTGGGATGTGAACTTCGGCTGCACAGTTGTAGCGGCACCAAGGGCTAATGAAAAGGTATCCTCAATGGATTCGATTCAAGCACATCGGCGCGATTTACGCCCTATTACATCAATTCGGACATTGGTCCATCCAGCGTTTTCAAATCCAAGTTTGCGGGCAGCAATCTTGGTAACGTCTACAATTCTTCCCTTGATGAAAGGGCCTCGATCATTCACACACAAGATAACAGAACGGCCATTGCGGATATTGGTTACTCGTATTTTGGTGCCAAAGTCTAACGTCCTGTGGGCAGCCGTCATCGTATTAGGACTAGCGCGTTCACCGCTGGCGGTTATGGAAGTCATAGCATACCAGGAGGCCTTACCATGCTCAGTAGCATTAGCAGGCACAAAGAATGTGGTAACAGCGAAAATAGCCAGCCCGACAGACAGAGCCCATCGATTGCAATTTTGTTTTGACATTGAAATTTTTCCTGAAGATTGATTAGCGATTGGCCATTGCAGCACAATCAAGGCAATTTTCAGGCAGATGATTAGTTGAATTAGGATTTTGGATTTTGGATGCATACAAAGGTGATTTGGGAAAACCGAGTTATTGGGAAAGTTGGGAAATGCATTCAAACTATCTGCTAACCGTGCCGCCAGTTCACGCGGAGATAGCTCTGGCTCATCCAATGCTAGTCTACTATCTGTCCCCTAATGTTGTCTGGGATACGGTTGCTGATCCGCGACAGGCCTTAACTATGGTCGCTTTTGAAAATGCTGGCTCAAAGACTTGTTTTAACCAATTCTGCGCGCGCTGTCTGTTGTCAATAAAAAGTCCGATTTCCCGCGAATTTACCCAACTTTGGTTATCCATATTGGCGCTACCAAAATAAGAGACCCTACCATCGACCACCATGAATTTTGCGTGGTTCGCTGGTGCATTCCATCTCTTCATGGTTTTTAAGTTTTCTTTTGAATACCATCTGATTTGCAGCCGGTTGCAATAAGTCTCTTTTGGCAAAGTACCGCTCAATGAATGGTAGAGCCTTGCTACATTGATTGAATTGTCACCGCCCCTGCTCGGTAGGTTTTGTAAAAAGGCCAAGTACCCCTTAGACAATATTACCCTGATTTTCACATTGGCTTCGACGGCTTCTTTTATTACTTTGCGAAATATTTTGACATTTAAATTCGGCGTCATAATATCAATGCTGGTTTTGGCTTCGCGCACTGAATTCAGCAAAGCCTGATTTATTGAACTATGCTGAATTGTCGAAGAAAGATATGAATAAACCTCGCTTCTGGTAAACATGATGGGTAAACAATTACGAGCAACACGTGCTGAAAGTCGCTGTTTTTCCAACTCAGGTGCAGCTTGATTATTGTCAATATAACGATGCCAAACACGCGCAAAATCTCTGTTGATCTCGTGGACTATTTGCCCGCGGACAACCAAACCCAGATCAAACTGATTTGGGTTAGAAGCTTTTTGGGATAGGTTTGCTCCGGTCACCACTGCAACTTTATCGTCAATACTAATCGTTTTTGCATGATTGGCGCCAAGAAATCTCGACACGAATATTCCGACGTGGATCTGAGTGAATTCGTTATTCAAATGATGTTCGTTAAAAAACTTTTCTGTGGCCTTTTTCTCAAATTCCGCTACTTGAAAACCAATAATATTAATCATTACCCAAACATGAACAGGATTTTTTGCACCACGCCTACGTCTGCGTTGTGATAATTTCACTAAATCGAGTGCAAAAGATTTTGCCAGTGTAGAATTGCGGTCAAAATTCCAAGTTTGTACATATATATTCGATTGGGCATCTTGCATCAGTTGACCGGCTTTACTGAATATTTCATTCACTCCCATCAAGACCTTGTTATTGACGCTGTTTTTATGGTTCACCGATCCAACGGCCATTTCAGGATAATTTAGTTCAGCAGTTGTTCTGGCGATCGAAGAAAACAAATCCGATTGGCAACTGCCTGCTTCAGCCGAGATGGATAAAACAGAAAAGCCGACAATAAATACCAGAAATCTAAACACCTGTGAACATACTTTCCCTTAGCCATTCGTCGGTTTGGACGCGGCAGCCAACTTAAATTCCCACACTTGTATAGTATTTGGAATCCCCCAGATGTATAATTCTGTTGACGTGAGGATGGCATGAAATGTTCCTAATTTCAAATTGCTTTTGAATAGCTGCAATGCCGGTCTGCTTCAAAATAGCCTCACTGATGTGTGGCCTTGTTCGAGCAATTTGAATGTGGCTTGCTGGAATGGAGCGAAGCGGGAAAATCAAATCAGGTGAAGTACCAGCATGGTGCTTCAGGTGTGCTTCAGGCAAGCATTGCATAATGCTAATCACGGTTCTTTGAGGTCATGGCACTTGCCTACTTAGTCCGCATTTCAACCAATTTCACGCATAACTTTGACGGCAACTATTGGCACTTTTCGACTTCGGCAAGGAGGTCGCAAGCAGGACAGCAATCCAAAATGAAAACGGTAAAAAGTCCGCGTTTCCGCCATTGAGCCCGCTTTTAGCGCCTTACACACCAAAACCGTTTGTTAATATTCAGTCATTTAAAGACCTTGAACACCAAATCAGGCAATCATGAAATCCACCCCGTTCTAACCCCCCGCCATGCCATGCTCTTTCAGATAGCCGGTAATCTCATCCAGAATATCGGGGTCGTCGATGGTTGCGGGCATTTTCCAGTCTTCGCAATCGGCGATTTTTTGCATGGTGGCGCGCAGGATTTTTCCTGATCGGGTTTTTGGCAGGCGTTTGACCGGGATCGCCTTTTTGAAGGCTGCTACCGGGCCAATTTTCTGGCGCACCAGTTGGACGACTTCTTTTTCAATTTCACCAAGTTCGCGGTTTACACCCGCATTGATGACGAGAAAGCCCAGTGGCATCTGGCCTTTCAACGCGTCATTGACACCAATGACCGCACATTCAGCGACATCATTATGTCCGGCAATGACTTCTTCCATGGCACCGGTAGATAAGCGATGACCGGCGACATTGATGATGTCATCGGTGCGGGCCATGATATACAGATAGCCGTCCTCATCGATATAACCAGCGTCAGATGTTTGATAATATCCTGGAAATTCAGTCAGATAAGCATCGCGAAAACGCTGTTCTGCATTCCACAAATTGGGAAGACAGCCCGGTGGCAGGGGTAGTTTGACAACAATATTGCCCAAATCACCTGTGGCGATGCGGTGGCCCTCATCATCAAGAATTCGCACATCGTAACCGGGCATGGCAACCGTTGGTGAACCATATTTAACCGGCAATTGTCCAAGGCCAATGGGGTTACCAGCAATGGTCCAGCCGGTTTCGGTTTGCCACCAGTGATCAATGACCGGGACTTTGAGTTGCTTTTCTGCCCATTGAATTGTATCAGGGTCGGCTCTTTCGCCAGCCAGAAATAAAGTACGCAAACCACTGAGATTGTATTTTGCCAGCATTTCTCCTTTGGGATCAACCTGTTTGATGGCCCGAAATGCCGTCGGCGCGGTGAAAAGTGCTACAACATTATGCTCTTCAATAATGCGCCAAAAAGTGCCGGCATCGGGTGTACCAACTGGTTTACCCTCAAATAATATACTTGTCGCACCATGCAGAAGCGGGGCGTAGACAATATAGGAATGACCAACGACCCAGCCGACATCGGATGCTGCCCACCAGACCTCACCGGGATTGATCCCATAAATTGCATGCATCGACCATTTCAGTGCGACCATGTGCCCGCCATTGTCACGTATTATACCCTTGGGCTCACCGGTTGTTCCGGAAGTATAAAGGATATAAAGCGGGTCAGTTGCCTTTACCGGTACACAGGGTTGTTTTGCATTTGTGGATATTGCCTCACCCACCAGTTGGTCATAATCAAAATCGCGACCCTCAACCAAGTCGCATATCGATTGCTGACGTTGCACAATGATTGTCGTTGATGGTTTGGCTGTTGCCAGTTCAATGGCTTGATCAAGCAGCGGCTTGTATTTGATGACACGTCCCGGCTCAATGCCACAGGAAGCTGATATGATCATCTTGGGGGATGCATCATTGATGCGCGTAGCCAGTTCAGCAGCGGCAAACCCACCAAAGACGACAGAGTGGACGGCGCCGATACGTGCACAAGCCAACATTGATATTACCGCCTGAGGTATCATGGGCAGGTAGATTATCACCCGATCACCTTTGGTAATGCCTTTGGCGGTCAGAACGGAAGCCAGAGCTTCGACTTCCTGCAATAATTGTCCGTAGGTATAGGTACGTTTGGCACCGGTAATTGGACTATCATAAATTATTGCTGGCTGGTCTTTGCGCCCACTTTCGACATGGCGATCAAGGCAATTATAGCAGGTGTTGCAGGTTGCGCCTGAAAACCACTCGCCATAAACACTTCCATCTTCATCCAGCACTTTATCCCAGGGTTTATCCCAACTGATTTGTTTGGCTGCATCTGACCAAAATCTTAAAGGTTCAGATTTCCATTGGTTGTATGTTTCGTGATAATTGCTGGTCAAAATAGCCTCCCAAAAGACTGCGGATCATTGTTTCTAGCCCTGCCATTGTGCACTGTTTATTAGGACCTGGCAAAGGGCTGGTCTATTAGACAATAGAGGAATAGACACGCTACCTTTAAAGCACAGTGGACCAGTCGATTTAAAGGATGGAAAACTACCTGGCTATTGAAACTTTAAACTCTCAGAATGTGTGTTACCAGGATTTGAGCCCATTCATGATAGCCTTGGGCACTGGCATGAAATCCGTCTTCGGAAAAATTCTTGTCACGGGGAATCCATTCGCCGTCGGGGATAGTTGCCAAACGTTCACGGCACAGATTTTCGCCAGAAGCCATTAATGCCCGGGATCTAATACCCAAAATATTACTGAGTGGGAAAGGTAAAGCGGGAATCGCTTTCATGTCCATGATACCGGACCAGATAATATTCGACCTCGGAAAGCGGGCATTCAACGCATATAACAGCGTGCCAAAGTCTTTGTAAAATCGCCGAACGGTATGGAAGTTTTTTGCGTCATTGGTTCCGATATTGACAATAATGTGGGTGAAGTTCCGTTTCTTTATGTGTGGGATGACGTTGTCGCGTATCTGACCGGCGGTAGCCGAATTGCTGCCGATAATATCAATTTCTACCGGTCGTCCTGACTGTTTGGCCAATAATCGGGGCACCTGCCCGCCAAGAGAGGCATCGATATCATCTACTCCAACGCCAGCCGCCGATGAGTCGCCAACAAGAAGCAAACGGAATGGTGTGCCTTTGCCCGCGATGGGGGCTACCTGTTGGGGAAAGGGAGGTGTCGGGCGAATTGTTTTGCGCCGAATTCCCAATCCTTGCCATACATAAATCGGCAGGCCAAACCAGGTTAATGCGGTGGCAAGTTTTAATTTCATTTTGTATTTTCCAGTTGGATGGAACTTAGGGTATTTCCGGTTTGTTCTGAATCAAATGAACCAGAATAAACCGGAAATGCCTAGCAGACAAATAATTCAAACCATCCGCATGATCAAGATTTTCTGCGGATGCTCGACCTGTAGTCACTTCGGTCGCAGGTCAAGAACCACTTTTTTGCAAAACTGCCACACCGGGTAGTTCCTTACCTTCCATCCACTCCAGAAATGCACCGCCCGCTGTGGAGATATAGGTAAAGTCATCTGCTACGCCTGCATGGTTCAGGGCGCTAACGGTATCGCCACCACCAGCGACAGATACCAGTTTTCCGGCTTTGGTTTGCGCTGCAGCAAATTGTGCCGCATCGACCGTCGCTCGGTCAAATGGGGTAATTTCAAATGCACCCAGAGGGCCGTTCCAGATCAGAGTCCTGGATTTTGAAAACCATCCACGAATTTTGTGAACCGTGTCAGGCCCGGCGTCTAAAATCATCGCGTCAGAGGGAACTTCGTCAACTTTGACGATTTCAAAAGAAACATTAGCCGCGAATTCTCTGGCAATCACACAATCGTCCGGCAGTATGATCGCACATCCTGCCTCTTTTGAAATATCAAGGATTTCCATTACCGTATCAGCAAGATCATGTTCGCACAGTGATTGTCCCACGTCATACCCCTGGGCTGCAAGAAACGTATTGGCCATGCCGCCGCCAATGACCAGTGCATCAACCTTCAAGACAAGATTTTTTAGTAAATCCAGTTTGGTGGACACCTTCGCTCCGCCAACGACTGCCACCAGAGGGTGTTCAGGATTACCCAATCCGGCTTCCAATGCCTCCAACTCTTTTTGCATTGTGCGCCCGGCAAAGGCCGATAACCTGGAAGCCAGGCCGACAGTGGAAGCGTGAGCGCGGTGGGAAGCTGAAAAAGCATCGGAGACAAAGATATCGCCATTAGCAGCGAGACTGGCTGAAAATCCATCGTCATTTGCTTCTTCACCGGCATGAAAACGGGTGTTTTCAAGCAATAATATATCACCATTTTGCATAGTGTCGACTGCAGCTTCTGCCATCGGACCGATGCAATCGGTACCAAAGGCGATGGGTTTTTCAATCACTTTTGACAAGGTTGAGAGAATTGGAGCAAGCGACATCTCAGGTACAATGCGACCTTTGGGACGCCCAAAATGTGCCAGTAAAATTACCTTACCACCGGCATCGGAAATCTCGTTGATGGTGGGTATGATACGCTGCATTCTGGTTATGTCGGTTACTTTTACATGCCCCGCTTCATCTTGTGAAACCGGTACGTTAAGATCGACTCTGACGAGCACTCTTTTGCCCTCAAAATCGATATCATCAAGGATATTAAACTGGGTCATGGCATCAACTCAACGGTTATTGGAGTTTTTAGATTTGCGTGAACATTTCTGGATAATTTAACACCACGCCATTGTTATCGACTTCAAGTTCAGTCGAAAAATTTCTGGCAAGAGGTTCATATCGATAACGTGAATAGGGCTTCAGGCAGGAATATTGCTGTCTGTCCAGCCGGGGTTCGAAAGTATCGATGGGAATATATAGAACCTTGAAGCGCTGGGAATAACCCTTTTGGTGTTTATCTAGCCGTCTGATTGGTAGTGTACTGGTAAAAGGTGTGCCGCACAGATCAATATCAATTGCGCCGGAAAATCCCGATCGGCTTGAACCATCCTGACTATACCAGTTGCCTTCGCCATCGGAATTCAGGACCAGGTCCTGCCCTTGGGTATTTTCGATTTTGAAGCTACGAACCCTCCAATCAGAGGCGCAAATAATAGTGTACTTGACACCAAATTGCTGCCCGGCATCTTCACCGATCGCTACGCTGGCAATAATTATGTTATTTTCGCAGGAGTTGATGTGCAAATGCTCAAGCCCAACGCCAGAATTCTGGCGCCAGCGATAGGTAGTGGAGAATTGAGTGTTGAATCCCATAAAAGATGCTGAAAAAAGTTTTGCTAAATCAGCTTGCCCATGGCCACCGCGGTATCGCTCATGCGATTTGAAAAGCCCCACTCATTGTCATACCAGGTCAGGATACGACACATGCGTTTATCCATCACTTTTGTCTGGTCCAGGTGGAACAGGGAGGAGTGGGGATCATGATTGATATCTATCGAGACCAAAGGTTCATCAGTATAACCCAAAACACCCTTCAATGGTCCATCAGCTGCTGCACGGATCGCATCATTGATTTCATCCACCGAAGTATCTTGGTTGGACATGAAGGTCAAATCGACAACAGAAACGTTGGGAGTGGGTACCCGGATGGATACACCATCAAGTTTTCCGTTTAGTTCCGGCAGGACCAATCCGACTGCTTTTGCCGCCCCTGTTGATGTCGGGATCATCGACATTGCAGCTGCGCGGGCACGATAAAGATCCTTGTGCATTGTATCGAGCGTCGGTTGATCACCGGTATAGGAATGAATGGTTGTCATAAAGCCTTTGTCAATTCCCATGGCGTTGTTCAAGACATAAGCCACCGGGGCCAAGCAATTAGTGGTGCATGATGCATTTGATACAACGATATCGCTTGCTTCCAGACTGTCATCATTGACGCCAACTACGATGGTTTTGTCTGCGCCTGCACCTGGTGCAGATATCAAGACACGACTTGAACCATTTTCAAGGTGCTGGGCTGCTTTATCACGGGCGGTGAAAAGGCCCGTGCATTCCATGGCGACATCAACACCAGCCCATGGAAGTTCTTTTGGGTCGCGAATAGCAGTTACTTTAACAGGACCACGTCCGACATCAATCGTATCACCATCAACTATAACTTTGCCTGGGAAACGGCCATGAACGCTGTCATAACGAACAAGATGTGCGTTGGTCTCAACCGGACCAAGATCATTGATGGCGACGACTTCAATATCCGTGCGGCCGCTTTCGACGATGGCGCGCAAGATATTTCGTCCGATACGGCCAAAACCGTTGATTGCTACTTTTGTTGTCATGAGGTTCTCCAAATGAGAGCGTTAGGATTTTGTGATAGTTAAAAACAAAGAGTCTGTAGAGATATTCGGTGACCTTGTCTATTCTAGTTTAGTTTTTGCAGCTTTTATAACAGCCTGAACATTAATGCCAAAGTGATTGTAAAGGTCGCCGGCAGGTGCGGAGCCACCAAAAGAATTCATACCAATAAATATGCCATCTCTGCCGATAATATGATCCCAACCCTGGCGTACTCCCGCCTCGATGGCAATATTGACTTTGGCAACACCAATCAAATTGGATTGATAGCTATTACTTTGTGCCTGAAACAATTCAAAACACGGAACTGAAATTACCCGGGCAGGGATGCCCTCGGTCTCAAGTTGCTCCTGGGCTTCCAGTGCAATTTCGACTTCAGAACCGGAAGCAAATATGGAAACTTGAGCATTGTCACTTGCCTGGCTTAACTCGTAGGCACCGCAAACACAGCGGTTTTCGCTATCAAATTCGGTTCTGACAGCGGGCAAAGCTTGACGGGATAGAGCAATCGCACTGGGAGCAGAATGACTTTCAAGTGCCAATTGCCAACACTCTGCAGTCTCCATTGCATCGGCAGGGCGCATAACCAGCAGATTTGGGATTGCGCGCAAAGATGCCAATTGTTCAACCGGTTGGTGGGTTGGACCATCTTCTCCCAGGCCTATTGAATCATGAGTTAACACATGAATAACCCTGATGCCCATCAATGCAGCCAGGCGAATGGGAGTGCGACAATAATCAGAAAAAATCAGGAAACCACCGGAATAAGGGATAACGCCACCATGCAGTGTCATACCATTCATCGCGGCAGCCATGGCATGTTCGCGCACTCCCCAATGGATGTAGCGGCCGGAAAAATCATCCGGGGTGATGGATTGTGTGTGAGAAGTCTTGGTATTATTGGATCCGGTCAGATCAGCGGAACCACCAATTGTTTCGCTGACAATGCCGTTAATTATTTCCAGAGCCATCTGAGAGGATTGGCGCGATGCCTTTTTTGGTTTGTCTTCGGCCAGTTGGCGCTTGTAATCGGCTATGCCCGTTTCAAGTTTAGTGGGCAGGTCGCCACGCATCCGGCGCTGGAACTCACCTGTGATTTCTGCATCCAAGGTACAAAACCGCTTTTCCCATTCCTTGCGTTTCTGACTCGATCGCAATCCGATAATACGCCAGTCATCCAGTATTTCTTCAGGGATCTTGAAAGGCTTTGAATCCCAGCCAAGTGCTTTGCGGGTAAGAGCAATTTCATCATCTCCCAAGGGGGAGCCATGAGCGGAAGATGTACCTGCCTTGTTAGGCGAGCCAAAACCTATGGTCGTTTCACAGGCTATCATGACTGGTCTGTCCGAGGTTTGAGCTTCCTCCAGGGCGTTTGATATTTCGTCTGGATTATGACCATCAATCGAAATAGTTGTCCAGTTACAGGCATCAAAACGTGCAATCTGATCAGTGGAATCTGTGATTGATATTGGGCCATCAATCGAAATCTGGTTGTCATCCCACAATACAATCAATTTATTCAGTTTTAGATGACCGGCCAGTGTGATTGCTTCCTGGGAAATACCTTCCATTAGGCAACCATCCCCAACCAGGCAATAAGTATGGTGATCAACAATTTCATCACCAAATTCGTTAGCCAGTTTGCGCTCCGCGATGGCCATTCCAACTGCATTTGCAATTCCCTGTCCAAGTGGTCCGGTCGTTGTTTCAATTCCAGCTGCATGCCCATGTTCAGGATGTCCGGCGGTTTTTGAATTTAACTGGCGAAAATTCATAATTTGCTTGATATCGATATCTTCATAACCCAGCAGGTAGAGAAGGGAATACAACAACATCGATCCGTGGCCGGCCGAAAGAACAAATCTGTCACGATCAGGCCAGTTTGGTTTGTTGGGATCAAATTTCATAAATTTGCTGAAAAGAACCGTGGCTACATCTGCTGCTCCCAATGGCAGTCCAGGATGACCGGAATTGGCTTTTTGTATCGCGTCGATCGATAGAAAACGAATGGCATTGGCCATTCCTGCATGCTTGTCATTGTTTGTCATAAAATCTGCCAATTGCCCTGGTTTGACTTTTGCCTAAATGGCTCAATACCGGTCCCAGACTGATGCTTGAGAAATCAAGCTTTACTCTTTCACATTGGTTCCAGCGTGAATTCAGGATGAGGCGGCAGAAATAGCAGGTGAGGGGTGGGAG
The DNA here is from genome assembly GCA_024224595.1 of Hyphomicrobiales bacterium. GTDB lineage: Bacteria > Pseudomonadota > Alphaproteobacteria > Rhizobiales > Rhizobiaceae > JAAEMP01. Next base: position 3,861 of record JAAENI010000746.1, on the reverse strand, counting down.
TCAATAATGAGTCTGAGATCAATTCGTTATCAGGCAATAATTTTGACAGATTTAGCTGTTTTTAATCTGCTGAGATCGCATAATTCTGCCGTTGATCGGCACAAAGTGAGACTGAATTCATTAAAATAGGAGTCGAAAACCTCAGTATTAGATGTTTGGCACGTTGACTGGAGGTTAGTCCATTGCTTAATGTCTCTGGGATAAGAGGATGTAGTAATTGGATGATTCGCTTTTTATATTCGAATGAAGTGGCCACTTTTGGGTTGGCTCTGGCTGGCGTTCGGGTGAGATTTGGGAATTGAACAACAAATTATCAGCAGATTTTTGATAGAAGGCCAAATTAATTTGAGGGTATTTGATGGTTGATGATATTATTGGTGAAGATGAAAATGAAGTTGAAAGATTTTTGCAGCAATTGGGCAGTTCGCTAGAAAAACTGGAATCTGTTGTCGAAGGACATCTGGAAAGCAAAATTATTAATCAGGACTATGCCGCAGAAGTGCAACGGATGGGTGCAGATCGTTCGCGTTTGGCGGGTTCGCTGGATGATGCAGAGGCTCGCTGTCAACGGCTGGAAAATGTCAATCGAGAAGTATCTTCACGTTTAGTCAATGCGATGGAAACGATACGTGGCGTTATTGATAAAAGTCCGCGCTCCTAGGAATCACAACGGTATATGTTGACTACTTATTTGGGGCGAAGCAGATGCAATTTAATCAGGTGTGACAAGTGATTAGACAGGATTTACTGGATTTTGATATGATGAAACTTGTCTTGGGTAATATCTAATGTCTCAAATTTCTGTTACAATTAATGACAAAACCTATCGAATGGCCTGCGATGAGGGGCAGGAAAATCACTTGATTCAACTTGGCCAGAAATTTGATGGTTATGTGGGACAATTAAAAGACTCATTTGGGGAGATTGGTGATCAGCGTTTGACGATAATGGCCGGGATTATGTTGGTTGATGAGCTAAGTGAATTGAAAAAGAAGGTGCTTGATCTGGAGGCGGATATCGAAGGTTTGAGCATCAGCCGTGATAGCGCTTTGTTAAAGTGCGATGCCCAGTCGAAATCTGTGACTGCGGGAATAGGTAATGCGGCGGAACGTCTGGAAGAATTAGCGCGAAAACTGAATGGGCTTTGAAGGAGGGGAGTGCTTCAAATCGATGTTGGGCCGGAACCGGGCGGATTTCGATCATCGCAGTTTGATCTCATTAAAAGCAAATTTAAATAATATTTGTGTTGGCAAAGTTACCTGCTGAGCCTTATAATGGACTTTGCGGGCTACGCAATTTGTTAGAACTCATTATCCCTGGGCCTTAGCGATTCTATAGGGAGTTGTCCCTGCCTTGGCTCGTGGGTCTTGGCATCACGACGCCCACCTACTTTGTAGGTTCCAGGATTACACATGTTCGACGGTTGTGCGGCTCGTTTTATATTTGAATATATTTGCTATGATCACAGATCTTTTGAGTGTGGCACACTTGGAAAATAATCAACAATTTGTGAAGCAGCAAAATCCGCAAATGTTGTGATCACTTTGCTAAAGGTCTCAAGTTGTACGCCCAAAAAGTCAAATCAGAACTTCGCGAATTGATCCTGAAAAAACGGGACGGAATGGATGCCGAACAACGTATTGATAAAAGCATTGCTGCTGCAGAATTGGCTAATCAACATATTGAATTTGACCCAGGTACGGTGATATCCGGGTTCTTTCCGATCAAATCAGAAATTGATCCGCGTCCATTGATGGATTATTTTCGCGTTCGTGGCGCTGTGCTTTGTTTGCCTGTTATAATTGACAAAACCAAAATCATTTTTCGAGAACTTGTGCGCGGTGCAGAACTGATCGATACAGGTTTTGGAACCCTTGGCCCGGCAGATGATGTGCGGCTTGTTGATCCCGGTATAATGTTGGTGCCATTGTCGGTGTTTGACAGAAAGGGCGGACGTATAGGCTATGGAGCCGGTTATTACGATCAGGCGATTTCTCATTTGGCTGAAAAGGGGATTACGCCTGTTACCATTGGCATGGCGTTTGATTGCCAGCAATACGATCTGGTGCCCCAGGAACCCCATGATATCGCGATGAATGCGATGATTACAGAAAGTGGTTATCGTAAAAGTGACATTGATTAAATTCGGGATTTATCGGAAATAGAATGCGAATATTGTTTTTAGGTGATATGTGCGGCAAGTCGGGCCGAACAAAAGTATATGAAAAGCTACCGGGATTGATCGACAAACTGAGTCTCGATTTCGTTATCGTCAATGGCGAAAATGCCGCCGGTGGATTTGGTATCAACGAATCTATTCTCGAACAAACTCTGGAAGCAGGTGCTGATGTCATTACTACCGGCAATCATGTCTGGGACCAGCGTGAAGCCCTGTCATTTGCTGATCGCCACGATCGTTTTCTACGCCCGATAAATTACCCAACTGGTACCCCGGGCAAGGGATGCAATATCTATGATGCTAAAAATGGCGCGCGGGTAATGGTGATGAATATTATGGGTCGTGTCTTTATGCACCCGGAACTGGATGATCCCTTTCAATGCATTGAAAATCAGTTGGCAGCCGCTCCAATGGGCGAAGCCGCGGATGTTATTGTTGTTGACTTTCACGCTGAAGCGACCAGTGAAAAAATCTGTTTCGGGCATTTTGTCGATGGCAGGGTTTCTTTTGTTGTGGGAACGCATACTCATTGTCCGACGGCAGATCATCAGATTTTATCCGGTGGAACCGCTTATATGAGTGATGCTGGCATGTGTGGTGATTATGATTCTTCTTTGGGTATGGACAAGGAAGAACCGATTAATCGGTTTGTTTCAAAAGTTCCAAAGCGTCGATTTGAAGCCGCCACGGGGGAAGCGACATTGAGCGGTGTCAGTGTAGAAATTGACGAAAAGACCGGATTGGCATCCTATATCGCGCCCTTGAGGGTTGGGCCAATATTGGAAAATTATTTGCCCTGGCAGGATTGAATTAGTGGAAAACGAAAATAGATTAATATCAGAATATACACATACTGAATGCATCAGACCGGAGTTGTTTCTCAAACATTCGGGACTGGAATTACTGTAAATGATGGCGGCTGGCGTGTTGCCTGGACCACCAATCGCAAAACTAATGAATTTTAAACTTACTGAGGTGAGCAAAGGGTGTGCTGTATTTTGTGGAATTCCAAACCTTGATCATTACAACCCTGCTGGAACTGTTCATGGTGGCTGGCCAGCGACATTGATGGATTCAGCAATGGGCTGTGCCGTTCAATCCATGCTTCCTGTGGGGCTGCTGTTTTCGACCATCGAATTCAAGATAAACCTGGTTCGTCCATTGTTTGACAACAATGGTGAAATAATATGTGAAAGCAACATTATTCACTTTGGCAGAACGACGGCAACCAGTGAAGCAAAAATGAAAAAGCTGGATGGAAAACTGGTTGCTCATGGCACCGCGACCTGTGCGATTTTTTAAGCGCCGGTTTAGACAATTAGTTCCAGCGGTAGGGGTAACAGGCATATTGGATTACCCTAAAATATTGGTGATCAGAAAGTATGGAATCGTTGAATTATTACATTCTGTAATAGATTTGAATTCTTGTGGGCGCGAAGGACCGTGTTGGAAACAAAATTACTAATAAGGATCATGTTTGTATTCATTGAATGACACGATTAGCGAATGACACGATTAGCCGTTCTATTTCGCGCTACAATCTGCCTCTCAATTACTATTCCCAGCGGCGGCAATGCGGACAGATTTCCGTTTATAAAATGTTCGACTGTTTAGCCCGCGACATGCATCACCTCGACACTTTGTGCCAAAAGGCGACATTCCAACACGCTGAGTTGGTATTG
>JAAENI010000745.1 GCA_024224595.1 Hyphomicrobiales bacterium | reverse complement strand
GAAAACCCCAATTTAGTTTTTACACTTCGTCGGCGTGGACGCCCGCCAAAAATCAATCAGAATAATGGAAGCATTCAACTCAGATTTGAGGGAATTGATACAATGGAATCAAGTGCCCTCAAGCCATATTCATCAAATGCAACCAAAGCAAATCTTGATTTTTGCGGAACTGAAAACGGAACACGTGATGCCGCAGGGTATATACTTACCAATCAACTGGGACCAAATGGTCGACCAATTTGTTTTGTATTTCCAGGTGAAACCGACGAACCTGATGCAAGTCAGATTTTTCTTGATGTTGACCAACTTGAGCAAAGCGTAAATTACAAAATGGTTCAAGCAGGGCATGCTTACCCACTTTTTTACGATACATTGTTTGATGATTTAAGAGAGAAATTCTCGGATGCTGTGGCGCATGCACGAGTAGAAAGACAAAACGTGTGGAGCGCAGATGTTACAAATTCAGGGGCGGACTGGCCTGGTGGGGAAGATGCGGTCGGGAAAATTCAACCAATATTTCCCAAACTATGGCGTAGAATTCAAAAATATTTCAAAGATGAAGATTACTTTGACAACGCGCGACCCTTCGCTAACCTGAAAAAATACATTGAAATTGAAGCGTCAGAGCGAGTTGTTATTTTGTCAGAAAATAGAATTACCGGATTCGACAACATCATCGAAACGACAGACACAAGCGTAAAAATGGATGTGAAACCAGAGGATGTTGTTGTTGTCTCTGTCAAATAATTTATATGCTGGAAAACCAACTATCATTGATCTCTACACTTTCAATCATTGTTGTTTTCACACCTAAATCAAATTGCTTGAGCAACACACAAAGGCGATCACCATCAATAAGATCGATGGCAATAGCACCGTCTCGGGTTGCCTCTTCCGAGGCCCGACTAGTGAATGTGCCAGTTGGGATTCCGGTGACAGCAACCGAAACTATTTAAAAAAATACATGCTCACGCCTGTTTCCACACTGGGCAACATGGTGCGGAAAGCCAGGAACAACGACACGGACTGTAGGGGAAGGTAACTGGACAGAACAGGTTAGCCAGTAGTTTCGGTTACTGTCACCGGAATCCTATAGTTGTAATGGTACTACTCATGAACGCCTCCTGTTAATAGAATCGTTGGTAACACCTCTATTGTGGCTCATCTAGAAGCCGAGTGGGGCGTCCATACCATTACCGAAATCCCACCGTAATTCAACGATGATACAAAGCGGCAGTCACTTAGTCAGCATTTCGCGATGTGGCCTGACGCAGAGATTCTTCAATATCCATAATTTCAGTACTGATTCTCTGCTGCTGTGACTTTAATTGATCAAGCTGCAACCGGGTCGATTCGACGTCGCTGGCTACAGGCTCTTCCATGGGCGAAGCGCCCCGCCCGTATAGCAGCCATGATACGCTGATACCCAGTGCCCCTGCCAGCATAGCCAATCGATTTGAACGCGGCACGGTTCTGTCACTCTCCCACGCTTTAAGGGTTTTGACTTCCACCCCAACCAGCTTTGCCATTTGAACCAATGATGCATTTTTCGCTTCCCGGGCCCGGCTCAGGCGCCCACCCAGCGTATCAAAATCATCGGTTTTAACAGATAGGCTGGCAACGGTCATTTGGTGAACTCTCCAGGTTTGATTCTAATTGCGGATGGGATGTCTGGTACATAGTGCGGATAGGTTGAAAATGCAAATGCATGTGGAGTTTTGCGCCCCTCAGATTTCCGCCAAGGCCCCGGCAGTTCACTTCAGCCAGCAAAAACCGGCCATCACAATCCATCGATACCGCGTCATTTTATGCAAAAATCAATTCAGGTCTGGCGGTGTTGCTACAACTTTTATCAATGAAAACCATCGGGCCAGATCCTTGATATCGGCGTCTTCAAGGTCAGCGGCGATGATCGACATTTGTTGATGTTTGCGTTTGCCGGATTTAAACGCCTTTAGTTGCGAGGCGATATAGTTCGCATTTTCGCCAGCCAGACTGGGTACATTGGGAGCAACGGCTATGCCATATTTGCCATGACAAACCACACATTTTTTGGCTTTTTCGCGCCCGGCCCTGGCATCCTGTGCCAAGGCCGGAACCGCAAAAGTCAGGCAAGCCAGCACAAGCCAGCTTGCGCTGAGTATTCTAGTCACCATAGCTGATACGATAAACCACATTGGCAAAATCGTCAGATACAAGTAATGAACCATCAGGCAATTCTTCGATATCCACCGGTCTGCCCACAGCAGCGCCATCACTGAGCCAGCCATCGGCAAAAACTTCCTTGCCTACAGCATTGCCATCATCATCAAAACGAATGCGCATGATGCGATAACCCACCGGCTCTGTTCGGTTCCATGAACCGTGTTGCGCAACAAATGCATCATTCTTGTACTCGCCCGGGAACATCGAGCCATCATAAAATTCGATGCCAAGACTGGCAGTGTGTGCCTGAAATTCAATTTCCGCCGGGGTGACCTCGCCCATCGGTTTCTTGTCTTCATAACCCGCCAGTTTCGTTGCCTTGCCGCCAAAGTAGGGATAACCGAAATGTTGACCGGCAGTTTTGACACGGTTTAATTCATCAGGCGGGGTGTCATCACCCATGCCATCGGCGCCATTGTCGGTAAACCAAAGCTCGCCGGTTTTAGGATGCCAGTCAAATCCAACTGAATTGCGTACACCATCTGCCACAACTTCCAATCCCGAACCGTCCGGGTTCATGCGTACAATTTTACCAGTGTTTTCTTCCAGATCACAAATATTGCACGGTGCACCGAGCGCTACATAAAGTTTGCCGTCGGGACCAAAGCCAATATAACGCCAGCCGTGTAGAAAATCGTTTTTCAAACCTTCATAGACCGGCAATAGCGGTTGCAGTGGCAGGGCAGAATCGAACTCTGCAGGAATTGGCCAATTGACGATCTTGTCCTGCAATCCGATATACAAGATCGAATCCTGCATGGCAACGCCATTGGGTACATTCAATCCGTTGACCCTTTCCGATATCTCATCAGCCACGCCGTCCCGGTTGCTGTCTACCATTGAATAGATATGCCCGTGTCGCGATCCGATAAAGACCACACCATTGGGTTTACCAACTTCAATTTGCCGGGGTTTGGGCATTTCCCCAAAAATCGATATCTTAAATCCGGGTGGCAGCTTGATCTTGTTCAGTACGCCGGAAAAATCCGCTGCCGTTACCGGCAATGAAAGCATCGCCGTGATGGTTGCTGCACAAAGTAGAGTTTTGAACATGTTATTCCTCCCTAAATCTGCATCCTGCCGCATCATGCTGACAGCCTGCCATCCGATATTGGTATAAAAAACGAAGTTCATCAACAAACCGGCAAATTAATGGAAGGATTTCAGCCAAATCCAGCCTCTGCCAACCGCTCGGTGTAGCTAATTGAAACATATTGAACACCCCGGTAACTATGATCGATCAGTCCGTCTTGTTGAACCGACCGTTGATCATAAAGGCCTGCTCCAGAGCATCGATGACGAAATCGGTTTTGGCAGAACGTGACACCAGCCAGCCGACAATCTTCCGAGCGTAATATTGCATCCCGGTTGGCCCGGTCACTGGCCATATCGGGATCACGGTCAATAGCGGTATGGGTATGATAAGTTGAAGGGGCAGTCGGCAACACCTTGCAGATCGGCTCGACCCCATGATTATCGCGATGATCATCAATGAACATCTTCATCTTCTCAGTGGGCGGTCGAGCTTTGTCCCACTGCCCGGCAGGCAATGCGAAGCATTGCTGAGAGGGGGGCAAAATATGCAAATGCTTTCCTGAGAATTTCATTGGCCTGGCATAATTCGCAAACCCCACGCTCAAGCGCTTTGATGCGTTCGCGCTCGTCGCCCCGTCGCGCAAGCCTGTGTCCGTCTCTTCCTGACGTGCCCATTTGCGAAGGGTTTCTGCAGTGCTGCCAATTTTTGGGTGCAATGGCAGAAATCGCTACCCACTGAGTATCATAATTTTATTGATGTTCCAGCACCATCCGAACGGCACGCGCGCACTTCAGGCGAATATCTCTTCGATCTCTTGTTCTTTTCCATAGCTCCAGATCATCATGTCTTTGGAGCCCTCCGGTAAATACGGGGTGGTTCAGAAGGGTGTTCTCGATCAATGATGGATCAACCTCGAGTTATCATCGAGGAAAGCTGGGTTTTCACAAGCTTATAGAATTCTTGGGTTGCCGTTTTGTCACCCGATAGTGTGCGCTGCAAGCAATAGCGAAAAGCCCCGTCCAGGGTCAGGTAAATCTGCAATGCATCGGATTTAGGGATACCCAGGCGTCCCAGCAACCGTTCAACCAGTAAGATGAGTGCATATTCAATTTCAGCAACAACACCATGGAAATTTTCTTCAAACAGTGCCTGCGTCCTGATATCGTACCATAATCTGTGAGTTTCCGCCCCGGTTCTGATAGTTTCACTCAACCCATGGGAAAATCCCTCGACAATGGCCTCCGCACCAGAGGAAGCCAAAAGGATTTCATCCATTTCATTAATGAAGTCCTCCTTATATTTTTGAACGCAAAAACTGATCAGATCAACCTTGTCTTCAAAGTAGTAGTGAAGAATGCCAACAGATACCCCCGAATGTTCAGCAATATCGCGAAGGCTGGTTCGGGCATACCCAAGCTGCTTCAACACTTCAATTGCATTAACTGCAAGTTCGGTTTTTTTGTGCGTTCTTTTTTCTGATCGCCTTCTGGCCTTGTCTTTCAAACGCTCTAATTTTATCAATCGTGTCACAGCAACCTTTATCGCCTTTGTAAATTCCAGTGGCCTTCAGTTCTTGGGGTCACTTTCAATAATGCCAAAGTCTGTTCAAGAGATCATCAACATGCCCTTAGCCCAGCAGGGCATTAAAGAATATTCGCGGAAGTTTCAACCAGCCTGGTTTGTATTGGAATTTTGTCAGCAACATTCCAACCTTGTGTTGTTTCTTATTAGTCACGAACCACGGCGGACGAGGAAGAAGTGTCACGCCGCCGCTCAACAGATTACGCGGGAAAGGACGAAACGGCGCAAAAACCACAGTTCGTTCTGAGCGTTCAAACATGAACGAATTATGCACCACCCCGATTCCACTTTGAACATCATCCAGTGTATGGCCAGGAAACGCACCCCATGGTGTTTGGGTCAGCAGAAATCCAAGCCCTGTCCATGCGTTGATTGCAATGCATCCATAGCGGAGTTCCGCAATAATTGATTCAAATCTCTTCTTGCCAATTTTTCGGATTGTTCCTGGGTGAATCATAATATTTGCACCCAGAGTGCCGTGCAGTTCTTCATTTGCGTATTTAATCGCTTTTCGCAGATACGCTTCCGGACTCTCCCCGGAAATCTCAAGCGTGGTCATCGCCGGGGCAAAAACCTCAGATTTGCCAAACCATGCGTCCGCCCCATCATGACATGGTATAACCACACAGGCGGGGGCAGATCCGCGTTCAAATTTCAATACGTTATCGCCATGACTTTCAAAGTCAGAAATACGTTCAGATGCACCCGGATAATACATTTGGCGCGGATCACAGTTTTGCATAACTGTTTCCACGTTATTTAACAGGGTTTCGCTCAATTCCCAGTCGGAAGGCAGGATCAACATCTGACAGGCAATACAATTGAACCCTGAATTGTGAAGTTTCTGCGTCGCGATATGTTCTGCCTGGAATTTCAGGTCCGCCGAACTCCAGGGACCAGGCACGACTATTGTCGGACAAACCGCTCCCAGTTCAGACGTAATTCGCCTTTTGTTAATGGGAGTACCAGCTTTCTTGTTTTGTGCCGCATCTTGACCGATACCCCAAACAATTGCGTCATGGGATGATTCAGCACCGGTAATATGAATTTCCTCAATATCCGGGTGATTACAAAGATAGGCCCCCACATCGGCACCTCCTTTAACAATCCTGAGCGCATCGCGATCAATCAAAGGCTTCAGTGCTACCCGCAAATATTCACTAAGATAATCGTTCACCGGGTTCATTTTCAAAATGACGACCTGATTTTCAGTGAACAGTTTCTGAAAGCAATCAAGAGGCGCGATGGCTGCGATATTTCCAGCGCCCAGAACAAGTGAAACCTTGCCTGCTCGGGTGGCAATGCTCGTATCATAAACGCTAGCCGTGTGTTGGTGAAGATTTTCTTTTGTTACGCCTTTTTGCATCCAGACTTCCGCTTTGACACCGGACAATAACAGTTGATCCCAAATCGAGTGCGGAATAACCTTTGCGGCAATCTGGCCTGTCGTCAAATCACGCAATGGCAGATTCTTGAGGAAATTTTTACCTTCCATTTCAGACAGGGTCTGCATCAGGGCGTTACAGGTGCTCATCAAGGCGTAAGGGCCGGATAACCATTCCTCACCTTCCAGTGGAGACCCGGCCGGTATTAATTTTTTTCGTGCAGCAGTTTTTGCCCAACCTTCGGAAATCGGAAGAAGCTTCTCTTTCACCTCAGCCAAAATTGCAATCCGTTCTGCAATAGTAGTTCGCGCCCACGCATCTTTGGCCGCATTCAATTCACTAACTGCCTCATCCAGTAAGGGATGGTCAGCTATGATATTCTTCGCAGTTTCACTCATGTCATTCACCCTATCTCAAACAAAATTTTTCAAATCCGCTCGCCCCACCAATTTTTCTATTCTGCTGCAACACCCATATTATCAGCAGCTCGAATCATATCCGCTGCTTTTTCTGCAATCATGATTGTCGGGGCGTTTGTGTTCCCCCCAATGAGTGTCGGCATAACTGATGCATCGACCACTCGCAATCTATCCAATCCCCGAACCTTTAATTCAGGATCGACGACTGCCATATCATCAACACCCATCTTGCAGGTTCCAACCGGGTGATAAACAGTATCGGCACGTGAGCGAATATTTTGCTCCCATTCCGCATCGCTTAGATTGTTGCCTGACATAAACAACTCCTTGTGCCGATACTTTTGCAGTGCGGGAGCCTGAAGAATATCGCGCGTCATCCTGGCGCCCTTTATCAGTACATCCAGATCACGATCATCAGAAAGAAATCTGGGATCAATTCCCGGTGCAGCCATCGGGTCGGAATTTTGCAAAAATACTTCGCCCGCACTATGTGGTCGCAATACACAAACGTGGCAACTGAACCCATAACCCAAATGAAGTTTACGCGCGTGATTATCGACAATGGAAATGACAAAATGCAGTTGTATATCAGGACGATCAAGCGTCGCATCCGTTTTCAAAAACCCAGCACCCTCGGCAAAGGGTGAAGCGATCATACTGGCACCGTCTTTTCTCCATTTCGCGATATGCTTGATCAGGCCGACGGTTCCGGCAGCACCAATGCCAAAATTGTCAGTATCCTTTGATTTATAGGCCAAAATGAAATCGATATGATCTTGCAGGTTCTGTCCGACACCTGGCAACTCATGAACCATTTCAATACCATGATGACGAATATCATCAGGACGGCCAACCCCTGACAATTGCAGGAGTTGTGGTGAATTAAAAGCACCGCCGCAAAGAATCACCTCTTTGCCGGCCATCACCTTTTTGTCCTGCTTACCCTGTCGAAACGCAACGCCAGTGGCACGTTTGCCATCGAATAGAATTCTGGTGGCGTGAGCACCGGTAACAACCGTCAAATTCGCACGATCCATGACTGGAAACAGATACCCGGCAGCAGCAGAACAACGCTCACCATTTTTTGCTTTGTCATGAAACTGCGTAACCTGATAAAGACCCACGCCTTCATTTTCTCCATTGTTGAAATCCTCCCGGTGCCTGTGCTGCAATTGTTTGGCGGCATCAATAAACGCCTCGGTAATAGGGCGTGGGCTTTTTTGGTTCGATATCTGGAGCGGGCCGGAAGCACCATGGATGTCATCTGCACCCCGTTCGTTATTCTCTGACTTTTGAAAATAGGGTAATACTTCCTCCCAGGACCAGCCATCGCAACCCAGATCGGCCCAACCGTCGTAATCAGTTTTATGTCCGCGAATATAAAGCATCGCATTGATTGCACTAGAGCCACCCAATGCCTTACCGCGAGGCTGATATCCCCTGCGCCCGTTTAAACCGGGTTGAGGAACAGTTTCAAATGCCCAGTTGTTGATTTTTGGGCGTCCAGGCAGCATGGCCACGACACCTGCAGGTGCACGGACCAAAATACTGTTACCCCCACCCCCGGCCTCAAGCAGGCAAACTTTTGCATCAGGATCTTCACTCAACCGTGCTGCCATTGTCGATCCCGCTGAACCACCGCCAACGATTACGTAATCATAAGACATTATTGCCTCCCGGTTATCTATTTTTGCCAGTTTTGGAGTTCAAAGTGTATATAAATTCATTCACTTAAATAATTGGACACTTATTTTGGTCAATTGTCCAATTATTTTTAGTAATAACAACTATGAATGTTTGAATTGGCTATTAATCTGGCGAATATTCCCGGCAAAAGTTTGAAAACCTAACTAAATATTGGTGTGGGCTGCCGTTTTTCGCAGTTGGAATTTCTACAATTTGGCCCCTGGGATTATTAATCTCGCTGAATACCTTGTTGTTAACTTGTACCCCGGTTACTTTGGCAAATCTCATCAGCGGAGAATTGCTTAATGATCATATGCTGCGGTGAAGCACTCATCGACATGCTGCCCCGCCAATTGCCCGATGGTACAGATGTCTGCATGCCGGTGCCCGGTGGTGCGGTTTTTAACACAGCCATTGCGCTTGGAAGACTGGGGGAAGACACTCACTTTTTCTGCGGCCTGTCTACAGATTTGTATGGGCGTCAATTGTCTGCCTGTCTTGAAGCCTCACATGTCAAGACTACATTTTGCCCGAGAACCTCGCGACCGACCACATTGGCCTTCGTCAGTCTGGAAGACGGCAATGCTGAATATACGTTTTATGATGAAAACACTGCCGGTAGAATGCTCGAAATCACCGATTTGCCAGATCTGCCCGAGCAAACGCAGGCGATGCAATTTGGCGCAATCAGTCTGGTACCCGAACCCTGTGCATCAAGTTTTGAACAACTCATGCATCGTTATTGCGACTCTGCCGTTATTGCACTCGACCCCAATATCAGGCGCAGCTTTATTCAAAACGAACCCGCTTATCGTGACCGCATCAAGCGAATGTGTGGTCTCAGCGACATCATCAAGGTATCGCAAGACGATCTGGACTGGCTTGAACCCGGTAAAAGTTTTGAGACAATCGCCCAGGAATGGTTACGCACCGGTGCAAAAATCATACTCCTGACCATGGGGGAGAATGGCGTACGAGCGATTACGCCTTCGCTGGATTTGGTCGTATCCGCGGTTAAAGTCAATGTTGTCGATACAGTCGGTGCCGGTGACAGTTTTAACGCAGGCATACTCGCGGATTTAAGAAAGTCCGGCAATTTGCATAAAAATACTCTGGGATCCATCAGTGAGAATTCACTGCGCTCCGCCCTGACATTCGCCACCAGAGTCGCCGCCTATACAGTTGGACAGGCAGGTGCCAATCCACCCTGGGCTCACGAATTGCCGACCCAAACTCAACCATCATAATTTCGAAAAAACAACAATGGAATTATCACCTGTCAACCAAGAATGTTTCAGACAATAATATTAAACTCATGCATGTGCCAATTGTGCCCTTAACTGCCTGCCTCTCAATTACTATTCCCAGCGGCGGCAATGCGGACAGATTTCCGTTTATAAAATGTTCGACTGTTTAGCCCGCGACATGCATCACCTCGACACTTTGTGCCAAAAGGCGACATTCCAACACGCTGAGTTGGTATTG
>JAAENI010000744.1 GCA_024224595.1 Hyphomicrobiales bacterium | reverse complement strand
TGGAATGCAGTGGATTATTGATGGTCTGGGTTTTGACTGGAAAATAACTGATTTTCACCTGACCGGTACCTTTATTGGTATTATTCTGGCGCACACGACTTTGGGAATTCCATTTGTTATTATCACGGTAACGGCGACACTATCCGGGTTTGATCGCTCATTGATCCGCGCTTCACAGAATATGGGTGCAGACGGGTGGACAACCTTCCGTCGTGTGATTATGCCATTGATCTTACCTGGGATGATATCGGGTGCATTGTTTGCCTTTATCACCTCGCTGGATGAGGTTGTGGCGGTTATATTCCTGGCAGATGTTGATCAACGCACCATTCCACGTCAAATGTTCTCAGGTATCAGAGAGCAGATATCGCCAACAATCCTGGCTGTGGCAACGATTTTGGTCATGATCTCGATTTTCCTGCTGGCAACCATCGAAATCTTGCGTCGCCGGTCTGAAAGATTACGCGGGTTGGCTCCAGGCTAGAGCAACATTCGATAACATAGGATTGTAATTTGCGTCTCTATGCTAAACTCGTTTTGGAATTGCACATCTGGTTGATCATCCTGATTTTGACGGTTTGTAATGCAAAAGCCCAAGAGTTGGTTGATCTCAACCTGGTATTGGCCATTGACTGCTCTTACAGCGTCGATGCAACGGAATTTGATCTGCAGATCCATGGAACGGCTGCGGCATTCACCAATCCCGTAATCATCAACGCAATCACCCGCGGAAAATATGGAAAAATTACCGTTGCAGTGATCCAATGGTCGAACGCCCGCAACCAGATTGTGACCGTTCCCTGGACAATCGTTTCCAATCAAATTGATGCCTATAAACTGGCAGTAGCCATTAAATCCCAAACCCGAAAAACGGCAGAAGGAGCAACTTCAATCTCTTCAGCAATTAACAAAGCGGCTAAAATGTTGCTGACTGCGCCTTACAGGGCGGATCGCATGGCCATCGATATAGCAGCAGATGGTGAAAACAACGCCGGAGAACGCGTTGAACAGGTTCGGGATAATACCATCAGCCTGGGTATTACCATCAATGGATTGAGTATTCTAAATGAAGTCGGTTATCTCAATTACTACTTCCAAAACCGCGTCATTGGAGGCAAAGGTGCTTTTGTCCAGATTGCTAATTCATACAGCGATTTTGGTGAGGCCATTCGAAAAAAGCTATTGCGGGAAATATTCGGCAATGGAATTTCTTGATTTTTTTCAATAGCTTTCTTGATCGTTTTTGGCTTCTATTGAAGTTCTGCCACTACCAAATACTAATTTATCATCACCTGATTTCCAAATCGAATATTTCGTCATGATTGAAGTGAACTGTTCACCTTCGACAAATACCTGTAGCCAGCGATGCAGGCTGCGCCAATGAACCTGATCAAACCATTGCCGGTCATAATTTGCGAATTGCCGCACAAAGGTAACAATTGCCATGTCAGCAAATGAAAAACGCGAACCAAACAGAAATTCGTGTGAATTTGGTCTTTTCTCAAGATACCAAAGATATTGGCTGACAATATCCCTTTCTTTTTCACCATCATCATTCGGATGTCGCTTTGAATATTTATAGTGATCCAGATGTGACTTAAATTCAGTTCCACATTGCTCAAACAATATCTGCATTTGCTGCATATTACCAATTGTCGGCGCCAACCAGAGTTCTGGATCATTTTTGGTCAACGCCCAGGTCATGATATCCAGGCTTTCCTCGATAACAATGCCATCTGATTGCACCAACACCGCACAGTTGCTTTGGGTGATACCGCCGATAGTTCCGGGCCTTTTCACGCAAAAAAATCTCGCGTAATTCCACTTCAATACCAAAAATATTGATGGCCAGTCGTGCGCGCATCGCGTAGGGGCAACGTCGAAAGGAATACAGGATTGGCAGGCATTTCAAGAAAAAATTTTCTGTGCATGGTTTCCAACCTGATTGATCGAAAAAATGTTGACAGAACGTTCAAAAGTCAAATGTTCCACCCACTTGATTTAATCATCAAATCTGACAATTATTTTTGCGTAATCAACCGAATTTGAAAAGGGGATTTAGATATTGAGAAATCTTGATGATATCGACTTTAAAATTCTCCGAATTTTGCAATCTGAGCCCGATATCAATATTTTCGCTATTGGCGAACGGGTCGGACTTTCACATACTCCTTGTTGGCGCCGAATCAAGAAGATGGAGGAAAACGGAATTATCGTCGGCAAAGTCTGTCTTATAGATCCTGAACAAATAGGTCTTGATGTTTCAATTTTTGTTTTTATTCGCCTTGCTATTCACTCAGCGAAAGTTCTGACACAATTTGAAAAAGCAACCCTGCTGGTCCCCCAGATCCTGCAATGCTATACAATGAGCGGTGAGTTTGACTATCTGTTGCGCGTTATTGTCGCAACTGTGCGCGAGCATGAAAAAACTGTAAAAGGAATTCTGCTGAAACAGCCTCATGTTGATATAATGAATAGCCATTTCGCACTCAATGAAATCAAAAATTCAACCTGCCTGCCGCTTTAGGGCATTTCCGGTTTATTCTGAATCATCAAAATTACCGGAATGCCAATTGTTGGGATTTAGACCGCTTCTTGTTTACACGGAAGCATTTGATGGACCAATCCGGTTCATCTGCAACGTTGCAAAACTTGTCCGATCAACCAGATCGCACTGTGTTTTGCGCCTTGCCGAGTGAACCGGATTGGCCCATCAAATGCTTCCGTGTAAACAAGAAACGGTCTAGGTCCATTATCCAAAAATAATTTGGGCTGCAAATCTATTTGAAACGGGTCACAATACCGCTAATATGAAATATCCTGGACGAGGAACACTTGATGAGCGCTGAAAATACACCGACTGATCTGGCTAAGATGAGTTCTGGTCGTACCATATCGCTGGAAGATAAATATACGGCGACAAGCGGCAAGGTATTCATGAACGGAACCCAGGCCCTGGTTCGCTTTCCAATCGTGCAGATGCGCCGTGATGCCCTGGCTGGATTTAACACCGGCACCTATATTTCTGGCTATCGTGGCTCTCCTATTGGTGGGTATGACTTCGCACTGCACGGCGCAAAGAAGCATCTGGAAGAACATGATATTGTGTTCCAGCCCGGCACCAATGAGGATCTGGCAGCTACGGCGGTCTGGGGTTCACAACAGTTAAACCTTTCACCGGGTGCACGCAAAGACGGGGTTGTTGGCATCTGGTATGGCAAGGGCCCGGGTGTTGATCGAAGCGGAGATGTATTTAAACACGGCAACTCTGCAGGCACCTCACCCAATGGTGGGGTTTTGTGCATCGCTGGAGATGACCACACGGCCAAATCTTCAACCACGGCTCATCAATCTGATCACGCATTCATGGCAGCAATAATGCCAATGCTCTTTCCTTCCAGCGTGCAGGAATTCGTCGAATTGGGATTGTTCGGTATCGCCATGTCTCGCTATTCCGGGCTTTGGGTGGGTTATAAAGTAATCTCTGATACCATCGAGACAACCGGTGTCGTTGATCTGGCAGGCGAGCAACAGAGATTTGTCATACCCGAAGATTTTGAGATGCCACAGGGCGGGCTAAATTTGCGCTGGCCCGACCCAATCCTGGTTCAGGATGAGCGCCTTCAGGAACACAAAGCCTATGCTGCTATTGCATTTGCAAGGGCCAATAATATCGATCAATTGATTTTTGATAGTAAAAAACCGCGTTTTGGAATTGTTGCTTCCGGCAAGGCCTACGAAAATGTCCGTGAGGCACTGCGCCAGCTTGGAATCGATGAAAAGCTGGTAGATAAGCTTGGACTTCGATTGTACAAAGTACGCATGCCTTGGCCACTTGAACCTGCAGGCATACGAGAATTCGCCGAAGGGCTTGAGGAAGTACTGGTGATTGAGGAGCGCCGGGAAGTTATTGAACATCAAATCAAACAGCAATTGTTTAACTGGCAAGCTAACACACGACCTCGTATTGTCGGAAAATTTGATCATAAAGATCGCCATATTCTCAAATTGAATGAAGAGATGACTGCTGGCACGGCACTCCGAGCAATTGCGTCGCGATTGCTAACGTTTGATTTACCCGAGGGGCTTGCCGCACGGGTCAAACAAAAACTTGCTTATTATGAGGAGCGTGCCGAGATACGAATAAACCACGAAGCACCTGTTTCGCGTATTGCTCATTTTTGCTCAGGCTGTCCACACAACAGCTCGACAAAAGTCCCTGAGGGCAGCAGGGCGATGGCTGGTATTGGCTGTCATTTTCTCTCGGTATGGATGGATCGCAATACCGAGACCTTTTCCCATATGGGTGGCGAAGGCGCTGCATGGACAGGCATTGCACCGTTCACAGATGAGAACCACATCTTTGTCAATCTGGGTGACGGCACATATTTTCACTCAGGCTTTCTGGCAATCCGCCAAGCTGTCGCTGCGAAAGTGAATATTACCTATAAGATATTGTTTAACGATGCCGTCGCGATGACGGGAGGTCAGACCCACGATGGCACATTGACACCAGAAATAATCTCCCATCAAATCAAGGCAGAAGGCGTGAAGGAAATCTGGCTGGTCAGCGATGAACCAGAGAAATACGACAAGTCAGACCTGCCGCAAAACATCCATATCCAGCACCGTGACTACCTGGAAGATGTACAAAAACATCTGCGAGAGGTCCCAGGTTGTACGGCCATCATTTATGATCAGACCTGTGCAAACGAAAAACGCCGGCGGCGCAAACGCGGATTACTGGAGGATCCCAAGAAATGGGCATTTATCAATTCGCAGATTTGCGAAGGTTGTGGTGATTGTTCAGACCAGTCGAATTGTATGTCAGTTGAACCGCTTGAAACAGAGTTTGGCAGAAAAAGGCAAATCAATCAGTCTTCCTGTAATAAAGACTATTCCTGCGTCGAAGGGTTCTGTCCGTCTTTCGTTACCGTTCATGGTGGCGCGCTCAAGAAACCCAGCGTTCATATCCCTTCATCCGATAGTGAGCGCCCTACCCTGCCAATACCCAAAACCAAAAAACTGGACGAAGTATTTAATATTGCGATTACCGGTGTAGGCGGCACCGGCGTACTGACAATCGGCGCGATTTTGGGTATGGCAGCCCATGTGGACGACAAAGCCGCAATCATCCTTGATATGGCAGGACTGGCGCAAAAAGGCGGTGCGGTTTTGAGCCATGTCAGGCTGGCCCCGACAACTAATCTGATATCCTCGCCGCAAATTGTTACTGGCGAAGCAGATCTGTTACTGGCCGCTGACAGTGTTGTTGCAGCAGCACAAAATTCAATCGCGCTATGCAGCCCTGAAAATACTGTGGCGATCATCAACACACACCTTAGTCCCGTATCAAGTTTCATTTTTGATCGCGATTTTGATTTTCGTGAAAAGTCAATTGTAGATGCGATAGAAACCAGCACAACTGAGGGATCAGTTAAGATTGATTTTACAAAACTTGCAGAAATTACCTGCGGCAACACCATTGCAACCAATATCATGATTGTCGGTTATGCTGCCCAGGCAGGATTACTGCCGATTTCAATCGATGCAATTGAACAGGCAATTGAAATTAACGGTGTCGCGGTTGAGGCTAATTTGACAGCGTTTAACTGGGGTCGACGATTTTTTGCCTTTCCTGATGAAATCTCTGATTTGCTGCCGAGCGTTGACCAAATTGAGCCGGAGCCCGAGTCGGAGACTTTGGAAACCATCATCCAAAAACGTGCTGAATTCCTGAGCGAGTATCAGGACGAAAAGCTTGCTGAGCATTATCTGGCAATTATTGCCAAAGTACAGAAAAGCGATGGTGATAGGGATAGCAGACAGGCTCTAACCGATGCGGTTGCAAGAAACCTGTTCAAACTACTTTCCTACAAAGACGAGTATGAAGTTGCCAGACTCTATACTAACGGTGAATTTGAAAAACGCATCGCGGATCAGTTTGAAGGCGATTATAAAATCAACTTTCACCTGGCACCACCGATTCTTGGTGGAAAATTATTACCCAATGGCCGCCACAAGAAACGACAATATGGCCCATGGGCATTCAGATTGTTCAAAATACTGGCAGGCCTTAAGGGTCTGCGAGGCGGTAGGTTTGACATTTTTGGCTATTCGAACGAGCGAAAGATGGAACGTCAATTAATTGTTCAATATGAAGGCATGATTGATGAAATTCTGCCCAAACTAGATAACAACAATTATGATGATGCGGTAGCGTTGGCGGCTATTCCCAATTCAATCAGAGGGTTTGGTCCGGTGAAACTGAAGTCGGTTGAGAAAGCAGCGGTTACCAAATCAGAACTTCTGGAAAAATTCAGAGATGAAAAGCCAAAATCTAAGATTGTAAAAAAAGTCAAAGCTGCCGAATAGGCAATTCTATAAAAATGGACAACTGATGTGCTACTGACAAACCTGTCTGTGATTGCTGACAAACACAAATCAACCTGATATAATGACACCATGAGCGAAACATATTTAAACGGAAAAATCAGCGTCACGTCTCTGGCCGCGCCCACGCCAGAGGATATTAAGAAGCTGCGCACCTTATCTACGGACGATCACAAAGCTTTGCTCGTCGAAGCCTTAATGCGTGGAGAGGAAAGTGGTATCAGCAATAAAACCGTTGATGACATTTGGGATTCTGCGCGTCAAAAAGCACAAAAAATAAAAGAAAATCAAGAGTATGCGCTATAGGTTTTCGGGGCAAGCCGAGAAAAACCTTGAAGATATCCTTGTGGAAGGCATCTTGACCTTTGGCGATCTGCAAGCACTCAAATATCAGGATTCATTCAAACATGTTTTTGAGTTGCTGGCCTACATGCCAACAATAGGCCGCAAAAGTGAGCGCGGCAGAGAAAACGAGCATCGTTTTATACACGGATCACATGTTATCTATTACCGCACAGACCCTGACGAAATTATCATAGAAACCATTCTTCACGGCGCGGTTGTTAAAGACATTTGGGGCAAAAATGAAACATTATCAATTACGGCAATTGCGGTAATTGCGGGATCATTTTACAAAATGAACCTAGCTTTAAAGAAGGGGTTGCGAATGCAACCCCTTTTGTATCCATCAGACACCTAAAGCCGCCAATCTTTCAGGCCAATCAACAATCACTCATCCCGAAGTTCCCGGCGCAGGATTTTGCCGACATTGGTTTTGGGCAATTCATCGCGAAATTCGACAAACTTGGGTCGCTTATAATTGGTCAGGCCTTCGGCACACCAGTCTTTGACATCCTGCTCAGTGAGGCTGTCATCTGTTCGAACGACAAACAGTTTAACCGCTTCACCTGAATTATCGTCGCGAACACCAATTGCTGCAGCTTCGAGGATTTTGACATGTCCGGCGGCGACTTCTTCAATCTCATTGGGATATACATTGAACCCGGAAACCAGGATCATATCTTTCTTGCGATCAACAATCTTGGTTTGTCCGGCTTCGTTCATGAAACCCATATCACCTGATTTGAAGAAGCCATTCTTGGTCATGACATTGGCGGTTTCATCGGGTCTTTGCCAATAACCTGCCATCACCTGCGGGCCTTTGATATAAATTTCCCCGACCTCGCCAATGGGCAATTCCTTGCCCTTTTCATCATTTATCGCAATTATCGTGGAGGGTAGCGGAAGCCCAATTGTGCCGGAAAACTTATCACTGTCAAACCGGTTAGCGGTGGCAACGGGCGAAGTCTCAGACAGGCCATACCCTTCAGCAATGATACTGCCGGTCAGTTTCTGCCAGGCATCAGCCACCGGTTGCTGAACCGCCATGCCTCCGCCCAAAGTCAGCACCAAATTACTGAAATCAAGCTTCTGAAATTCTTCATTGTTCAAAAGGCCATTGAATAAAGTATTGAGACCAGGGAATATTTCAAATTGATAATTGCCGAGTTCTTTGACAAATCCCGGGATATCACGCGGATTGGGAATAAGAACATTGTGAGCACCCCGCTGCATTCCCATCACGGCATTCACCGTCAAGGCGAAAATGTGGTAGAGGGGCAACGCGCAAATGTAAGTTGCGCCAGCAGGCAGACCGTTGCCGTCATTGACAGCTTTGAGCCATTCGTCATTCTGGGCGACATTTGATAAAACATTGGAATGACTGAGTGCTGCTCCTTTGGATACGCCAGTTGTACCACCGGTGTACTGCAAAAATGCAATATCATCGGTTTTCATTTTTTCAGAAGAGAAGCCATATCCACTTGTAGCGGCCACCTGGGTGTAGGCTGTGTGGCCGGGCAAAGACCAATTTGGAACCATCTTCTTGACCTTGCGCAAGACGAAATTGACCAGCATGCCTTTTAAGCCGCCAAACATGTCGCCCATTGCGGTGACGACAACGTGTTCGACACTGGTTTTCGCGATTACTTTTTCAAGGGTGATAGCAAAATTTTCAAGAATGAAAATTGCCTTGGCACCACTGTCTTTTAACTGGTGCTCCAGTTCACGCGGGGTATAAAGCGGGTTAACGTTTACGACTGTCATCCCGGCCCTCAATATGCCGGTCAATACCGCGGGATATTGTAGTATGTTCGGCATCATGATGGCTACACGATCGCCTTTTTCCAACCCCTTGCTTCTGAGCCAGGCTCCAATCCTCGAAGACTGGTTCAACAGGTCTGAATAAGTTGCAGTCTTGCCCATACAGGTAAAAGCAGGACTATCACCATAACTGGCAAAAGAGTTTTCAAATAATGCACCCAGTGAATCATATTCCAATTGACCAATTTCTGCATTAACCATTGGCGGATATGAATGAAGCCAGGGTTTTGATACCGATGGCTTTTTTTCCAGAGCCTTTTTGGTTACTGTTTTCTTGGTTACCTTCGCAGGCTTAGTCGGCTTTTTCGACATTGTTCTCTCCCTATGGCAAAATTCTTCTTAAGCCAGTTATTGCGCAGTTTAACAGTTCTTTTTTTGAGCGCAATTATGTTTTGATTCAACGGCGATTTCCAGTTCCCGGTAACGTTCCCTCCAGCTTGCAAATAATGGTCAACATGATTTCATCTGCTCCACCACCTATTGAGGCAAGGCGCGCGTCTCGATAAAAGCGGGATATCGGATTTTCCCGAGTAAATCCCATACCACCCCAATATTGCAGGCAGGAATCTGCAACTTCACGCGCCAGCCTGCCACATTTCAATTTAGCCATTGATGCCAAACGGGTCACATCTTTGCCGGCAATATACTGCTCTATGGAGCTCCAGCATAAAGCGCGCAATGCCTCAATCTCTGTGCGCAATTCAGCCAAGCGAAAATGGACAACCTGATTATCAAGAACCGATTTACCAAAGGCCTGTCGTTCCGAAGTATATTCAATGGTTTTATCAATCAACCCATCAAGCATCACCAGCGAATTTACCGCAACCCATAGTCGTTCTTCCTGAAATTGCAACATCTGCATGGTAAACCCGGCGCCAGGTTCACCAATAATATTGGTGACTGGAACCCGCACATCGTCGAAAAACAACTGGGCGGTATCAGATGAGTTCATGCCCAGCTTATCAATCTTCTGGCGTTCAATTCCAGGCAGATCCATAGGAACCATGATCAATGACTTGTTTTTGTGTGCCGGTCCTTCAGAAGTATTGGCGAGAAGGCAACACCAATCAGCCATCATACCGTTTGTGATCCACATTTTGGCACCATTGATAACCAGCTCATCTCCCTGCTGAATGGCAGTGGTTTTCAAGGCTGCAACATCTGATCCACCACCGGGTTCTGATATGCCCACACAACCGACCATATCGCCGGCAATTGCAGGTGCGAGAAAATCACGTTTTAACTGATCGGAACCAAATCTGTTTAAAGCTGGTGTGCACATATCCGTGTGCACGCCAATGGCCATTGGTACACCGCCGCAATTCACCGCACCCATTTCCTCGGCCATCACCATGGAATAGGAAAAATCCAGTCCCAACCCACCAAATTCCGGATCATACTTAATACCGAGCAGACCAAGGTCACCCAATTTCTTAAACAATTCATGGGAAGGAAACTGCTCGCGTTCTTCCCACTCGTCGGTGTAAGGGTTGATTTCGCTATCGATAAATTTCCTGACTGTTCGGCGCAATTCGTTATGTTCAGAGGTAAATTGCATGAATATATCCTTTGATCAAATAGTCTTGATAACATTGTGTTTGCAGATGCGTGAGGTTCATACTCCCAAATGTTTCGCATGCCACGCGATGTGTTCAGCCATAAACGTCGAGATAAAGAGGTAAGAATGATCATAATCATCCTGCATGCGCAGGGTCAGTTCAATTTCTTTGTCTTTGCAAACCTCTTCTAGTAACCAAGGGCGCAAACCATCTTCAAGAAATCCATCGCCGGTCCCCTGATCAACCAGTATATGCGGGAACAAATTCCCATCCTCGATGAGATTACAGGCATCATATTGACGCCAGGTGGTTTTATCATCACCCAAATATCGTTCGAATGCGCCCGAAGACCAATCAGCAGTAGCGGGATCAACAATCGGGGCAAACGCTGAGCAGCTTTTGAAGGTGTCGGGGTTTTTCAAGGCAATAGTCAATGCACCATGTCCGCCCATCGAATGACCAATAATAGACTGACGCTGCATATCGGCGTTGAAGTTTTTCGCAATCAATTCTGGTAGTTCCCCGGTGACATAGGAATACATCTGATAATTCTTTTTCCAGGGTTGCCGGGTTGCATCCAAATAAAACCCTGCACCAGATCCAAATTGCCAGTTGCCATCATCATCAGGGACATTATCACCGCGTGGCGAGGTGTCCGGGCAGACGATAATAATACCATGTTTTGCTGCAGCTGAGCGATATTCACCCTTATCCATGACATTGGCATGGGAACAGGTCAGTCCGGACAAATACCACAATACCGGGCAGGACTGCGTTTTGGCTTGCGGCGGTACATAGACTGCAAATGTCATTTCGCAATCGCAGGTTTGTGAATTATGCGAATAAACCCCCTGTGTGCCGCCGAAAGATTGACCGGTGGATATCTGATTCAATTGTCCCAATGATAATCTCCCTTGAATGGTACTGTCGATTAAATATTCTTGGTTTTTCTGATCGCCATCTCGAGACTGCCAAGAAATTGCGAGCGATCTTTTGATGAAAATGCGCGGTTATAGCCTTTGCTTGCACCGGTCTCGCGCAAATGCTGATTGAGTTCGCGCATCGCCATCGCCATACCGATATTTGTCGGATCAAACTCTTTGCCGGTCGGTCCCAAAACCAGACAGTTTTTTTCCAGACAGCGCTGGGCCAGTGGAATATCAGCGGTAATGACTATGTCACCGCTTTCGGCGTTGTCAGCGATCCAGTCATCGGCAACATCCGCCCCTTTTGCTACTGTGACAATTCGCACCATCGGATCCCGTGAAGGTCGCATACCGCCATTGGCTACCAGCGTCACGACCAGATCATGACGCTCTGCCACCTTCAACACCTCATCCTTTACCGGACAGGCATCGGCATCAATATAAATTTGTATACTCAAGTTTCAAAACCACCTGGACTTTAATATCGGCGTCTCAATATACTACGACGCTGCGAATACTTTCACCGGAATGCATCAAGTCAAACCCTTTATTGATGTCATTCAATTCAAGTTTGTGAGTAATCATCGGATCAATCTGAATTTTACCGTCGAGATACCAATCCACTATTTTTGGTACATCAGTGCGCCCGCGTGCGCCACCAAAGGCTGTGCCACGCCAGGAACGGCCGGTTACCAACTGGAATGGCCGAGTTGATATCTCCTGGCCAGCGCCAGCGACACCAATAATGATCGATTCACCCCAGCCTTTGTGGCAACATTCTAAAGCTGCACGCATGACTTTCACATTGCCTATGCATTCAAAAGAATAATCCGCACCCCCATCTGTCAATTCGACCAAATGATCAACCAGGTTTTCTTCACCCACTTCAGAGGGATTGACAAAATGGGTCATGCCGAATTTTTCGCCCCATTGTTTTTTTGAGTTATTCATATCAACGCCAACAATCTTGTTGGCTCCGACCATTTTGGCACCCTGAAGTACATTTAAACCGATGCCGCCCAGTCCGAAGACTACAACATTTGAACCCGGTTCCACCTTCGCCGTATTGATCACCGCACCAATGCCAGTGGTAACACCACAACCGATATAACATATCGATTCAAAAGATGCTGCTTTGTTGACTTTAGCCAGAGCAATTTCGGGCACAACCGTATGGTTGGCGAATGTCGATGTTCCCATATAATGCATGATCGGTTTGCCATCGATGGAAAAACGCGATGTACCATCAGGCATCAATCCCTGGCCCTGGGTTGAGCGAATGGATTGGCAAAGATTAGTTTTGGGGTTAAGGCAATATTCACAGGTACGGCATTCCGGCGTATAGAGCGGGATGACATGGTCGCCTTTCTTCAGGCTGGTTACACCCGGACCTATGTCCATGACCACGCCTGCGCCTTCGTGACCCAAAATGGCTGGAAATATTCCTTCCGGGTCAGCGCCTGACAAAGTGAACTGATCCGTATGACAAATGCCGGTTGCTTTGATTTCAACCAGCACTTCCCCTTCACGCGGTCCATCGAGATCAACTTCACAAATTTCCAGTGGTTTTCCTGCTTCAAATGCAACGGCTGCACGTGTTTTCATCTGTATTGCTCCCAAAATAATTGTGTGTTTAGAATAATGGAATTGGCCCCAAGCGCAATATACAATTGGCTAGCTTCTGTATTTTATGAAAGTCAGGAAGTTCTATTTGTCAGTTGAATTCATCCCATCAACAGCCCGCAAAATCGCCTCAGGTGTGGCAGGCGTATCCAGTTCTGGAATTTGGCCGGGATTAATTGAAGCAATGGCATGAAATATTGCCGAAAATACTGACATTGCCAACATCAGCGGCGGTTCACCGACGGCTTTGGAGCGGTAAATTGTATTTTCCCTGTTGCCTTTGCTGACGAATAACGCAGTACGAAAATCATCCGGCACATCGGAGCAGGTTGGTATTTTGTAGGTAGATGGTGCGTGCGTGCGCAATCGACCATCCTCGTCATAGACCAGTTCCTCAGTCGTCAGCCATCCCATACCCTGAACAAAGCCACCCTCAATCTGGCCGATATCAATTGCCGGATTTATTGATGAACCGACATCATGAAGTATGTCTACCCGATCAACTTTCATCTCTCCGGTCAGAGTATCGATGGTTACTTCTGAACACGAAGCACCATAGGCAAAATAAAGGAAGGCTTTACCTGATACAGAATCGCGGTCCCAGGTTAGTTTTGGCGTGGCGTAAAATCCTGTGGCTGATAATTGAACACGCTCCATGAAACACCGGTTTGCCAATTCGGAAAATTTGATTGTTTGATTACCCAGATCAACTTCACCGTTAACAAACCGGATCAATTTTTTGTCTGCCTGGTATAATCTTACTGCCAGGTCAATCATGCGACCCTTGATTTTTTCAGCTGCTTTCTTCGTTGCCATTCCATTGAGATCGGAACCGGAAGATGCAGCAGTCGGCGTTGTATTAGGCACTTTTTCTGTCGAGGTGGCTGTTATCTGAACCCGAGAAATATCTATACCAAACTCCTCCGCGACGACCTGCGCAACTTTCAAGTTCAGGCCCTGCCCCATTTCAGTGCCGCCGTGATTTACCTGAACAGAACCATCCGTATATACGTGGACCAGTGACCCTGCCTGGTTCAGATGCTTGAGGGTAAACGCAATACCAAACTTTACAGGGTTAAGCGAAATACCTTTTTTCAGAAAACGGTTCTTTTTGTTGAATTTCGCAATTTGCTTGCGGCGATTTTTATAGTCGCTGGATTTCTCAAGTTCACCAACTAATTGCCGTATCACATTGTCTCGTATTTTTTGCCCATAAGGAGTGACATCACGGCCCTTGGAATAATAATTACGTTTCCTGATGGTAAGCGGGTCCTTATCCAGTTTGATCGCTAATTGATCCATCAAACGCTCTGCAAATACCATTCCCTGAGGGCCACCAAATCCACGAAATGCTGTATTCGACACGGTGTCGGTTTTTACCCGTCTGGAATGAACTCGTAGATTGGGATAATAGTAGGTATTATCGCAGTGGAACATCGCGCGGTCATTGATGCCCAGAGATACATCTGCAGAGTGCCCGCAACGCCCGTTCAATTCCAGATCAATAGCCTCAACAATGCCTTTTTCATCGTGGCTGGCTGAATATTCAATCAGAAAATCATGCCTTTTTCCTGTTGTGACCATATCATCATCACGGTCCAAACGCATTTTGGCCGGGTGCCCGGTCACTCGCGCCGCCAGAGCAGCGATACAGGCCCATTGTGCAGCTTGACTTTCTTTACCACCAAAACCACCACCCATACGACGACACTCGCAAACTATACTGGCATCCGGTTGAGCCAGTGCCCTGGCCACCAGATGCTGAACCTCAGTTGGATGCTGAGTTGAACACAATACCTTTATGGTTTTGTTTTCGCCGGGGATGGCAAAAGATATCTGTCCTTCAAGATAAAAATGCTCCTGACCACCCACTGTCATTTTACCGGCAACCGTATGCATGGCCTTGTCTATTTCGGCGGGTGCATCTCCGCGGATGAATGTGTAATCATCGAGCACCGTTTCTCCGGACTTGAGGCCATCTTCAACATGGACATTAGGTTTTTGGGAGTCAATTTCAATTTTTGCCAGTCGACTGGCTCGCCGCGCCTGATCGCGGGTCTCCGCGACGACAGCAAATATCACCTGACCGTGAAACTTGATTTCTTCTTCTGCAAAAATCGGATCACCGCCAAATCCAGGACTGCAATCGTTTCTACCCGGAATATCCTCAGCACTTAGTACAGCGACAACACCCGGAGCTGCTCGGACTGCGTCCAGATCAATTGATATTAACCTTCCTTTTGCTATGTCAGACAAACCTGGAGCCAGATGCAATGTACCAACAGGTTCAACAATATCATCGATGTAAGCGGCAGTTCCACTAACATGCATCCGGGCACTGTCGTGGGCAATAGGTTTGCCAATAGTTTGCAGATTGACCTTGTTCATTACACTACCTCACGCTCTGCAAGCAACCGGGTTGCTTTGGTTTCTCCTGTCTCAATTTCATGCAAAGCCTTGCGTAACAAATTGCCGGCCACCCTTTCACGGTATTTGGCGCTGGCTCGCATATCACTCATTGGGGTGAAATCACTGGACAGCTCAGCTATCGCAGTTTCACGCGCATTTTCATCACCAATACGTACACCACTCAAGGCCTTTTCCGCAGCTAATGCACGTTTGGGTGTGGCTGCCATGCCACCATAGGCAATTCTGACATCAACGATTTTATCGCCTTCAAGAGTGAAACAAAAAGCTGCCAGTACAGAAGAAATATCCTGATCAAAACGCTTAGAAATTTTGAACGCCCTGAAATGCTGGTTGGCAGTCATTCTTGGAATAGTCACGGCAGTGACAAGCTCTCCAGGAGCTCTGTCCTGTTTGCCATAGGCAATGAAGAAATCCTCAAGATCAATTTCGCGCGTGGTTTGGGCGTGGCGAAGCTCTAACTTTGCCCCCAGAACAATCAGAGCGGGGGGCATATCACCAATCGGAGAACCATTGGCAATATTGCCACCCACTGTTCCCGATGCACGAACCGGTTTTGATCCGATTCGTCGCACAACTTCCCCCAAATCGGGATCAACAGAGCCCAAAACACTATGAGCATCCTCATAGGATGCGCCGGCACTGATACGAACACTCTTGTCGCCATCGCTAATATCGTTGAAACCCGAAACCCTGCCAGTATAAATTATTTTTGGCAGGTCGCGTAGCTGTTTGGTAATCCATAGTCCAACATCGGTCGCGCCAGATAAAATTACTGCATCGATATGATTAGCACTTATTTCCAGCAGGCTTGTAATCGTGGCAGGTGCAGCGAAAAACCGCTTGTTTGTTCCCACAAACAAATCAACCTTATCATCCATTTCGACTAATAATTCTTGCGTTTGGGCCAATCTCGCCGCCAGCGCGTCATTTGGCTTGCCGTCGATGGCATTTGCTGCAGCATCGGCAATCGGTCGATAGCCCGTGCAGCGACACAGATTTCCGGAAAGCCAATTGTTAACATTTTCACGATCTGCACTTTCTCCTGAATGATAAAGCACAAATAAAGACATGACGATGCCTGGAGTACAATATCCACATTGGGAAGCATGTTCTTCAACCATCGATTGCTGAATGGGATGAAGCACATCGGGGGATCCAAGGTCATCTACGGTTACGATGTCTTTGCCATCAATTTGTCCAAGCAACTGAATACAGGCATTAACCGGTTCGTAGACCAGTTTGTCATTCTTGAGAGATCCTATTGCGACCGTGCAGGCACCGCAATCACCCTCGCTGCAACCCTCTTTGGTACCATGGGCGTGTTCACGCAGACGGAGATAATCCAGAAGTGTCTCATTTGCCCCCACTTCACTTAGTTCAGTCACGACACCATTTCTCAAAAATCGGACGGCAGTTCGGCTCATTTTACATTTACCCTGTAATATTGCTCAAAAAAATTGAACTTCGACACGCACCAAGTCTATCAAATAAACCAATCAGGGTAAATTCGATTCATTGCCGGAAAGGCAAAAGCAGCTTCTGGTATTATGCGAAAATAAGGTCCATTACTTAAAAAATATCAACAATAGTCTCTTGTATTACACCGCAACAACCGGTTCTAATGCCATTCCCATTTGCAATAGTTTTTCCTCGCTACAAGGCGCAGACATCAACATGAAACCTGCTCCTTTAGTGGCTGTGGGAAGGGTCAATGCGCAAAGGCCAAACATATTTCCAATGCGGGTATTAGAAAGGCTTCGTAAATTCACGTCCCAAAACAATTCAAAATCTTCCATCAATGGCTTGATTTCAGGTGCAGGATTTGGTGTGGTCGGAGCAATGACTGCATCATAAAATCGAGTCCGTTGGTTGTAAGATTGACGTAATTCCAGCATTCGTGCCCGCGCCGTTGCATCCTGTTCGGCAGTGACATGTTTACCACCAAGAAATCGGTCGAGAACCGGTTTGAACATTTTGTCGGGCGCGTTTTCAATTACTTCACCCCACTGCTTATAGGCCTCATAGGGAAACATGATCGGGCCCAATTGTGTCATTTCAACCAACTCGGGAATCTCTTCGCGCTCAATGTTTGCACCTGCTTTTTGTAATTCATTTACCGCAGTCTCAAACGCATTGAGTTGAGTTTCGTCACAATGCTCGAGCATTGATGTCTGACACACCAGCAGTTTTACGTTGTTCAAATCCGGACTGTTGCCAAGATTGACATTATTGCCGGACAATATTTCAAACATAAGTCCGGCATCTTCAACAGAACGACAAAGAGGACCCACGGTATCAAAGGAACTGCAAAGGGGCACCACACCATCCAGAGGCACCACGCCATGAGTAGTCTTTAGACCAACAAGCCCATTCCAGGCGGCCGGAATTCTGACGGAACCCCCAGTATCCGAGCCAATCGCGATCGGTGCGAGATCAAAGGATACAGACGCTGCTGCTCCTGAAGATGAACCGCCAGGTGCGGTTGCCAAATCATAACGATTGGGCGAAGTCCGGGTCATCGGGTTAATGCCCAGTCCGGAGAAAGCCAACTCGGAAAGATGAGTTTTGCCAAGACAGATCATGCCCGCCTGTGTCGCTCTTTGAACCACCTCACAATCTGTTGAAGGTACTCTGCCTTCAAGCAGTCGCGTACCACTTTGGGTAGGGATATTCTCAGTATCAAACAAGTCTTTCCAGGAAACCGGCACGCCGTCCAGTGGGCTTTTTCTATTGCCTGATTTGGCCCGCTGCCTGGCAGCCTCGGCTTCATTTAAAGCCCTTTTATCACTGACAAGCGTATAAATTTCATCACGATATGGACTCTCATTGATTTGCGACAAGAATGCCTTCGTAATTTCCACAGGGTCGGATTTGCCGACATCAATTGCCCAACCCAGTTCTGCAGCACTAAGTGATAATATACCCAATCCAAATTCCTTTACCAAACAAGCATTTAGTTTTGACCAGCAACCAAAAATGTTACCAGGAGAATCTATACTATTCACCAATGATTGAATTGTCGCAAGTGACCAAATGCCTGTGGAGAAAACATTGAATTTGGCGGAAACCAGTTCAATCAATCCAACGACATTTGACAAGCTTTGCCGTGCTTTGTCATAGTGATCAAAAAAATGGAGCGCATCATGGCTATAATGAACATATCATTGCCGGAAACGATGAAGAAATGGGTGAATTCCCAAATCAAAACCGGTCGTTATGGTGACGCCAGTGATTATATGCGCGATCTAATTCGCAGAGATCAGGATCAACTGAGCAAGATTTCAGAAATTCGTGCCCAGTTGGAGAGTGAGGCCAAAGGCGGGAAGAACAATAGTGTTAAAGCCAAGGGCGAAATTGCCATAAATGAAAAAGCCAAAAGTGGTAATACCAATGGCAACAAGAACGAACAGTCGACGGCCGATATTCGAAAAAACGTGCTTGCTCATGTCAAAAAGAATTGGCGACCATCAGAATAATGTTTTGATACCGAACCAAGCGCAGGCACCTGTTGCTGCATTTCCGCAATTAACAAAATAGGACTGCGGCATGAGCAAGCCCATACAGCAGCCCATTTTAATCACATTGCAACTACCTGGCGTATTTACGTAGACCCAAATAAAGACTTATGCACATCAGCAACAAGACGATCGTAAACGGAAATCCCGTTGACACGGCCATTGCCTGTAGTGCATTCAGGCTTTCTTTGCCACCAACAAGCAACAAAGTTGCAGCCACCAGACCTTCAAATACACACCAGAAAACCCGTTGAGCGGCCGGCGCATCGGTTTTACCGCCGGCAGTAATTGTATCAATGACCAGTGAAGCAGAATCTGATGAAGTCACAAAGAAGACCAGAACCAGGACAATGCCGATAAAGGATGTTATTGTTGCAAAAGGCAGAGGTTTGAGCATCTCAAATAGTTTGAGTTCCAATGCTGCTGATTTCACCGGAGCCGTCGCATCTGCTACTACCTGAGCGATGGCGGTCCCTCCGAATGCACCCATCCATATCATGGTTACAAAAGTCGGAATAATAATCACACAGAACACGAACTCCCGTATAGTGCGGCCTCGCGATACTCGTGCGATGAACATTCCGACAAACGGTGACCAGGATATCCACCAGGCCCAGTAAAATGCTGTCCATCCTTGCGAAAAGTTTGCATCTTCCCGACCAAATGGATTGGACAATGGAATCAGATTCTTGACATAGGCGATGCCACCGGAAAAAATGGCATCAAATATTGCTGCGGTTGGGCCGACAACTATCACGAATGCCAATAACAACATGGCAAGACCAATATTGATCTCGGAAAGCACCTTTACACCTCCATCAAGACCGCGCAGAACCGAGATTAATGCCATTGAAGTAATCACTGTAATCAAGACTACTTTTGCAACACCACCGGTTCCCCAACCAAACAAAAAGTTAAAACCGGCCAATGCCTGTTCCGTACCAAAGCCCAGAGATGTGGCAATACCAAACAATGTCGCGAAGACAGCCATGATATCAATACAATGGCCCGGCCATCCCCATACTCTTTCACCCAACAAAGGATAAAACGCTGAACGAAGTGTCAGTGGCAATTTGTAGTTATAGGTAAAAAATGCCAGCGCCAATGCAACAACCGCGTAAATTGCCCAAGGATGCAATGCCCAATGAAATATTGTCGCCGCCATACCCAGCGACCTGGCAGCTTCGACATCTCCAACTGCTGCCCCCAACGGAGCCCAGTCTGTGCGTGCGCCATCGGCAAGTGCCGTACCGCCAAAAGAAGATGCATAATGTGACATCGGTTCCGAAACACCGAAAAACATCAACCCAATGCCCATGCCAGCGGCAAACAACATGGCAAACCAGCCAGCATAGCCATAATCAGGTTTTGCCTCATCGCCACCGAGGCGTATCTTACCCATAGGCGAGAGCAACAGAAAAACACAGAACAACACGAAAATGTTCGCGGCACTCAGGAAAAACCAATCGAACGTTTGCGTCAAAGCAGGGCGCAACCAACCAAAAAATTCTGTGGCTCCCTCCTTAAACATTAAGGTTATAATGACAAAAGCAACAATTGATATCCCGGAAATCATAAATACAGGGTTGTGAATATCAAGACCAAAAGGCGTGATATTGTCCTGTCCAATTTTATATTTTGAGTCGACTTCGTTTGACATGAATTCCCTCCCAGATAAATTCAAATTATTTACGGATTACCACTCTCAACCGAGTTTAACCATTTAATAATTGCCCAATGAACAACTTTTTAAAGCAGTAAGAGTTGAGATTATCGCTCAATACCGACAATCCAATATCTTTTGCGACACTCGAGACGAAGCGGATTTTTCTGTAAGAAACCGTAATGATAGTGGGACAAC
The DNA here is from genome assembly GCA_024224595.1 of Hyphomicrobiales bacterium. Classification (GTDB taxonomy): domain Bacteria; phylum Pseudomonadota; class Alphaproteobacteria; order Rhizobiales; family Rhizobiaceae; genus JAAEMP01. The sequence goes on along the minus strand of JAAENI010000744.1, from coordinate 2,859 downwards.
GTATCACAATAACCATTCCCAAATCACTGGGTTCGAAACTCATTCTTCCAGCGTTCGGGCAGGTTTTGGTAATACGACGTCTGCTTTTCCTATTTCCCAGGATTTATCAAAGTTAGAGTTGCCCGGTAAATTGAATCGATGGCATCGGCAAGCAATTCGGGCGTTGTTGCGGTTTCTGGAAGATCATTGGCTGTGTGAAAATTGGGAGCAATACCAGCGATTGAAAGCATTGGAATACCATAGGCAGCCCAGCATATTGATTCTCCCAACCAATTGTCTTGCTGACCAATGTCAACGGGAATTACCCGCCCGGCATCCAAAGGTTCAAGCGAAGTCGCTATTGCTTTGATTATGTCTGGGGCTGCGGAACTTATACAGGTAAGCCTGGAATCGCGGTTGGCGATACATGAACCCAGATGCAGAACCCAATCAGCAGTAGCGGAGTATTTCTTTGCAGCGCTAATTCCGCCAATGAAACCAAGTTCATGTCCGTTTGTCAGCACAAGATCAACAGTTACATTTTGTGATAATCGCTTTGCCAAAATGATTGCAGCAGCTATCCCACATCCACGTTCGCCGGCACATTGAAACCAGCCAGATACAGGTGTTGTGATGACAATTGTGCCAGCAGATTTCGGACCTTGAAATTCTGCAATGATATTTGTTGCCAGATCGTTTTGAATTGCAGCGCAACAATCAATGCTGGCACCATGGGATTGAATTTGTTCCAAATCGTTTTGTGCGACTAATATGACTGGGAAGTCCAATTCATTGTCGCATTCAGAATTGACCGCGCACAGCACTCCGGTTGGGCATTGCGTTGCAACAATCAGACCATCGCATCCGTCTGACTTCGCTGTTGTTATCAGTTGCTCAATATTGGCAAATATGGTTGTTTCATCACCATGAGCATCGATTATTCCAATAGCCGGATTGGTGACAGTATGACGACCGTCGAATGCATAATAAAGTGGCATTGAATTGATTTTTTTTCCAGCGCTGCGAACCGTCAATTCAAAGTCAAATTTGGCATAGTCAAATGGCTGGAATGATATTTCAGCGCCCAAGTTTGCGAGTTCGGCAGCTAGCCAGTCTGATGTGCGTCTGTCAGTTAGGGATCCGGTGCGATGGCCCCCAAGCTGCGAATAAGCCTGAACGAGTTCATATGCCTGATTGCCTGAATTCAAAAGTCCGCCCCCAATCTTAAACAAAGGCCGTTGGTTCATTGCAACAATGGATCAATTACGGATAGTCTGTTACCGCCTCAACCTCAAGCTTCTGTAGCGGCACGGTTTGAAAAAAATCATCCTTACGTCGATGGATCGATTACTGTTTATCGGGCCGGTTTGGCTTTATTTTTTTCCGCTTTGCCGAACCCGAACCTGAAGTATCTGCCCGCGCATTCTGGCGCTTGTATTTTCCTTTGCCTTTGATCTTTTTTCGTTTCTTGAACTCTGATTTATCAAATTCCGGTTTTCCGCCAGAACTATTTGCATTTGACCTGTTCCGTCTAGCACCAGAATTATCGTGCTGTTTATTCAGACTACGTGGCGGCTCATCAAGTTGGATAGCCTTTATGGTTTTTTCCAGCATACGGCTGGGGCCAAGCGCTCTAATAAACCGTTCGGCGCAGCCAGCCGCCAATTCCAAATATGTCTCATTTGGCTGTATCCTGATCGCGCCAATATCGCGTTTTTCCAAATCGCCGGCCCGGCATAACATTGGCAACAGCCAACGAGCCTCGGCAGATTGCTTTCTCCCCACCGACAGAGAAAACCATACACTATCCCCGAAATCACTGTGTTTTCCTGAATTTCGTTCCTGCTGGTTTTGCTTTCGCTCTTTAGGTGGGGCGACAATCTGCAATTCTTCAGGCGCCGACTGGCCTGCACGATGCAAGCGTACGAAAGCAGCGGCAATTTGCTCTGCGCCATGGCGTTCGATCAATTTCTGGGACAATATCCGTTCATCATCAAGAACAGGCGTGCTTAATTCTGGATCCGCCAGAATGCGTTCATTGTCACGACCGATGACATCTTCGGCTGATGGCGGACTGGCCCAAGAGGCTTTTACTCCGGCGCTTGCGAGTAGCCGTTCAGTACGTCTGCCTGCACTATGGGGCACAATCAGAACACTGACGCCTTTGCGACCTGCACGTCCGGTGCGCCCGCTTCTGTGAAGAAGGGACTCACGGTTTTTAGGGAGATCCGCATGAATCACCAATTCCAGATTCGGCAGATCAATACCACGCGCAGCGACATCGGTGGCAATGCAAACGCGAGCGCGGCCGTCCCGCATCGCCTGCAATGCATGGCTGCGATCTTTCTGGCTTAATTCTCCCGAGAGGGCGACTACAGAAAAACCCCTATTGCTGAACCGGCTGGTCATATGATTGACGGTTGCCCTGGTCGCACAAAAGACGAGAGCATTTTTCGCTTCAAAATAACGAAGCACATTGATAATGGCGTTTTCGCTGTCTCTGGGTGCTATTGTCAGTGCGCGGTATTCAATATCGAGATGTTGTGTTTGCTCCTGGGTGGTAGAAACCCGAACCGCGTCACGTTGATAACGCTTGGCCAGCGAAGCGATGCTGCGCGGCACTGTAGCGGAAAACATCAATGTACGCCGATCAACAGGGGCCGCATCCAGAATGAATTCCAGATCATCACGAAAACCCAGATCAAGCATTTCATCAGCTTCATCCAATACTACTGCTTTGAAAGCATGTGGATCGAGTGAACCGCGTTGAATGTGATCGCGCAACCTTCCCGGCGTACCGACGACAATATGAGCACCGCGTGACAGTGAACGACGCTCCATACGCATATCCATACCGCCAACACAAGAAACAACTGCCGC
>JAAENI010000743.1 GCA_024224595.1 Hyphomicrobiales bacterium | reverse complement strand
TAATCTTTTCATTCGAAAAATTGCACATTCCGGCACTATAGATACTACCGGAAAAATTGTGCAATTGGCGGAGAGACAGTCCGCTGGAATATAGGTTTGATTTGTCCAATAAAGTATACAATCATCGCTATTTCAAGGTGTTACCCTCCTATACATTTCAACACAATCCGATATAATCCATGCAGATTGGGGGATTGTTTGGGGGACTGATCCTTTTGGGATCACTCAGATCAGGTGATTATTGATGGCAATTCACAAGCTCACACCACGCAAAGTGTCAACTGCTGCTCATGGTAAATATGAAGACGGTGGCGGCCTCAGGCTGGTGGTATCAAAGCTGGGAGCAAGGAAATGGGTATTACGCTTTACTTTGGACGGTAAACGCCGGGAGATGGGATTGGGCAGTTTCCCTGACATTGGGTTGGCTGATGCACGGACCAGGGCGTCTGCCAGCAGAAAACAGGTGCTTGCAGGTATAGACCCCATTGAAACGCGCAGAACTGCACCTGAGAAAGTTCCCACATTCACCACCTGTGCCGCCCGTTATATAAAGGCGCATCGAGGCGGTTGGAGGAATATCAAACATGCGCGCCAATGGGTAAGTAGAGCCTCCTTAGAAAGTCATTTCCAATAAAGGCGATTGTTTCAGTTTGTTGGTATTGCGAGCTGTGATTTTGTGCAACCAGTGAAGTTGGACTTCCAAAACCGCTGTCACATAGCGAGCGATGTGTCTAAGAATCCGGG
>JAAENI010000742.1 GCA_024224595.1 Hyphomicrobiales bacterium | reverse complement strand
TAAAGTTTTTGATATAAGCAAAGGAAGGATGTGGATTGCCAGCACCCCAATCACGGATTGCTAGTTGGAAATCACTGGCCCGAACATCAACCGGATGCTGTTGGAAATTGACACCCCGGAAGGTTGTTGGAATACCAAAAGCAGTCAACTGTTCAGCAGTATTCTCGGCAGCGGCAGACCAATCAGCATATTCAGCCGGAGCTGTCAATTCGTACTCCATCGCAGCACCCGTATCATCTTGCCAGTTGCCATCCCCATCGCGAGAGAAGCCAAGTCCAAGCAGAATCTCTTCCGCTTTGGCGACATCAAAATCATAATGGTTAAGGGCAGCTTTCGTATCATCTGTCAGCCAGGTTTCAGCCACGCTATCAGCAAAACCAGACATCATAACCTGGCGTTTACCTGATTGAGCCAAAGAAATGAAGCCATTTTCGTCCCGATCAATGGCATAAGCTAAAGCCTGACGGAATTCCGGCATTTCAAATGGATGAATTGTCATATTGAAATAGAGAGCTGGCCCCGTATATAGGGGGCCACGAATGATGCGAGTACCATCAGAAATAAACTGTG
>JAAENI010000741.1 GCA_024224595.1 Hyphomicrobiales bacterium | reverse complement strand
TGCTTGAATATGTTGCGATTTCATAATAATGCGAGCTATGTGTCGTGTGTCACGCTTCATTAGACTGTCAGGTCATGTTTCATGAGGTATTTTGAATTTCATTTAATATTGGCGACTTAGTTGATTGTGTCTTGTTTTAAGAGAGACAGATTCAAAAAATCAGATTTCTCACTTGCCGAGTGAATGAAGTCCGTCGGTATGATTTAGCGGGCAACAAGCACGAAGATCAGGCGCCACACAAAAGCTGGTATTACTACCCGTTACATATCTGCACGAAAAAAACGCAGCTCACCCCATGACCCCCTGTTAACAACGATAATCTTTGTGTCAATTGTTTGAATTTCAAGTTTTTGTTGAGCGAGTTTGCCGGTGTAGAGCAGAAAGTTTTTCGCGGAAGTGTAAGCGATCAGGAGTCTGTAGGGGCAATTTTCGAACAACAGATCCAAGCGCACCTGGCCGGTGCAATGTTTTCGGTCGAGACATTGTTGGCAGAGTTTTTTCGAGTCTGATAGCGCTTTGACGGCATCCAGTGATCGGCAGAGGGGGCGTCGCTGGTGGTATAGGGTTCTGGCAGCGCCGTAATTAAGGACGCGGCAGTTGAGGGCAGCAATCAGTTTTCTGCTGTTGCCCAGATCGATTCCAAGGGGTCGGATCGTTATGTAGCTCGGCATCATGCGGTGGATGATGTCGCGCAGGATTTCGATTTGTTGCCGGTTCAT
>JAAENI010000740.1 GCA_024224595.1 Hyphomicrobiales bacterium | reverse complement strand
ACTTTATCGATTTTGAGCGCGGACTACTTTTTTTACCAGACAGCAAATCCGGGCGAAAAACTGTGATAGTGAACGCGGCAGCACTTGAGATACTCAGAACACTTCCTCGCGTCGGGCGTTTCGTTGTGCTTGGTGGCGATCTGACAAAACCACGCGCCGATTTAAAACGCCCCTGGACGGCAATCACTGAACATGCTGACCTGAAGGGATTACGCCTTCATGATCTGCGACACAGTTTCGCAAGTTTTGGTGCGGGTTCCGGAATGGGATTGCCGATAGTTGGCAAACTATTGGGGCATACAACTACGCGAATGACAGAACGATACGCGCATCTCGATACCGAACCGCTTCGCAGAGCATCTGATCAAATAGCAACACAAATTTCTGATAGTCTTGATCGGGGAGCCGCTAATGTCATTCCGATTCGGCGGCTGAATTCACAAAACAAAGATCCACACAGAAAAGGAAAACATAATGTTTGATCCGAAGAAAGCCTATCTAGCATCTAATAGTGCGCAACCCAAAATAAGACGCTCCAGGTACCGACTGTAAAATCAGGATTTCATATATTTGCAAAGCTGTACTAAAGTCACCTGAAACATCACGATTTGTCTAGGAATTTATCTAAAGGCAATTTGTAATGATTTAAGGGGCCGAATCACTAGGGGCGATATGGGCGCTGGCTATTACATTTTTGGCTACCTTGCACTTTTTGGGATTGGATGGGTAATCTTCCAGTTTTACTGGCTCCGCATCGCTTTCGTCGTTGTTGTGCTGGCAATTTGGGGAGCACTTACTGTCATCGGACCGATTGTGATATTTGCCAAATATGCCAGTGAGGGGCAGTATTTTGGTATGATACTACTTCCGCCGGTATCAGTTTTGCCTGCATGGTTTTTTTATTTAGGTCTCAAAGCCGCACAAGACTGGTATGAGCGCCAAAACAGGTGGGGTAAATTCTGGAAACCTTGGAACGGTAGATAACATTTCCAATCCCCAATACATTAAAAACACCAACTTTCGGTGCTGGCCCATCATCATCCTGCTGGCCATGAGGATCATGCAGCTGCGTATCTTTGGCCCGGTGCCATCACGGATCATGATGAAAAAGAGTTTAGGGCTAATGTCGTTGGAATTGCGCAAATGTATCGCAGCGAACTTAGCGAAATGGTGGGTGAAAGCCCTTATGAAGCGCAGGGCTTTGTAAACATAGCGAAAGAACAGGCGGCCAAGTTGCGTGGAGACCTGGCTTTGCTTGAGTGGGGAATTGGCCGCGTTCAGCTACATTTGGATGATGTCGATTGGGAAACCGCAACGCTTTCTATCAAAACGCTTGAGAGGGTAACGAGGGCTGTCTGTGCGCAGCGTCCCGAGGTCTTCAAAAATTCCGACAAGAATTGATCGGATATTGAGAATCGGCGTGAGCGTTTGGGGAACCCCACCTAACAGCTGTTGATAGCATGAGTTAGTGTCCGCTT
>JAAENI010000739.1 GCA_024224595.1 Hyphomicrobiales bacterium | reverse complement strand
TCGTGTTAGCCGAGGTTATCGATTTATTCGACCGGCATAACATCGCCTTCGCTTTTTTAAAATGCGCCGCACTGGCAAATTTAATCTACGACCCGCCCTGGCTGCGCCCGATGCGGGACATAGATATGCTGGTCGACAGCGAAAATGCCTTGCAGGCCCAAAAATTGCTACGTGAAATCGATTTCAAGAACGAGGATTACGCACCGGGTTACCTGTTTGAACACCATCACCTGCCCAACTCCACACGTTTGCAGGATGGTTTCACGATCAGCCTGGAGATTCATCACGACGCACTTTCCGGCGATGTCGACACTTCAATCACCCTTAAAACACTGGAGAATCAACTACAATCATTCGATTTTGCAGGGAAAACAGCCTACGCATTCGGACATTCAGATATGCTAAAACATCTGTGTTTTCATACATTTGAGCCTGCCGATGTGATCAAACTCGGCTCAATGGTTGATATGGTACTTTATGCCGACTACTTTGCCAACGAGATAGACTGGCCAACACTGGAAAGGACTCAACCCCATACCGTCAATGCTTTGCGCTGTATTCACGTCATGATTCCGCTACCGGCGGCACTCAGGGAGAAACTGATCAAATTTGATACCGGGCAATGGAACCCCTCTCAAATTGGCAAGGGGTTTATGCCATTGTCAAAAATTGCCAGGCTGGAGAGCAGACGGGACAAATTTGATGCGCTGTTTGCGCCATCACAGTGGTGGAAACACATTTTTTATGCTGTGCCCCCAGGCAAATCACTGTTCTTTACCCACCTGGTTCGCCACCCTGTTA
>JAAENI010000738.1 GCA_024224595.1 Hyphomicrobiales bacterium | reverse complement strand
GGGGGTTATTAATCTGCTGGAAGCCGTCCGTCGTTTCAGCAAGGGCGCACGCTTCATTCACCTGGGGACCAGCACGCAACTTGGCAAACTTCAACACAAGATGGCTGATGAAACGCACCCGGAATTTCCCACGGACATCTATTCTGCCAATAAATGTGTGTCAGAAAAATATGTGCTGATTTATGCGAAGACCTACCAAATACGAACCAGCGTGATCAGGTTGTCCAATGTGTTTGGCCCCCGAGCCTGTATACGCAGCTCGGAGTTCACATTCAATAACTTTTTCATCGGTCTGGCTCTACAGGGAAAAGACATCACAGTATTTGGCGATGGTCAGCAAATGAGAAATGTAATCTATGTCGATGATGCTGTCGCGGCGATCATACTTGCATCGCAGGCGGACAGTGTGGCTGGCGAAACACTCTTTGCCGTGGGTGATGAGCACTTCAGTGTGGCGGATATTGCTGAAGCCACAGTGAAGCACCTGAAGTCCGGTCAGGTGAAATTGGTTGAATGGCCAAGAGGAAGAAAGTCGATCGAAATTGGCGATGCCATCATTAGTAATAGAAAGATCAAAGCCTGTTTGAAATGGGCCCCTCAGTCTACAATGACTACCGGCTTGGTCAAGACCAGAGCCTATTATGAGAATTGTTTACAGGAATATTTAAGGTAGGCTTATGAAAATTGTTGTTACAGGTGCTTTGGGACATATCGGCTCTCGGCTTGCCCGTCAGATCCCAGCAACATTTCCTGGTGCTGAAATCGTCTTGATTGATAATATGGCGACACAGCGATACTGTTCGTTGTTTAATTTGCCAGATGAGGC
>JAAENI010000737.1 GCA_024224595.1 Hyphomicrobiales bacterium | reverse complement strand
GACTTGCGGAGTTTACAACTGGATATAGCGATTACAGATGGGGTTGAGAATGCGACTTCCCTGTTTTCGATTCCCCTTGTTAATTCACAGACCGGCGCGTTTGAGAGCTTTTTTCCTGAATTCATCGAAAATGACGATGAAGCCAAAACTCTGATTGCGAAACTTCTCAAGCAACAACCACAAGCCGCCGCACTGGTTGTACCTGAGGATAATCTCGCCGTTATTCGTATATCGATCAAAAACGAATTGAACGACCAGGAATCGTATCAGACTTTTCGTAGCGTCAAGCAGGAGGTGGTGTCGCTCAAACCAGATGATTTTGAGGTGTTATTTACGGGAATAACGCCGTTAGGTTTGACAATTGTTGAAGCGCTGGTCAGTGACCAAATGAAGTTGACTCTGATTGGTCTGGTGCTTGGAACCGGGATAGCACTTTACGTTTTTCGCAGTTTACTTGCGGCAATTGTATGCGCGGTTCCACCAACCATCACCGCGTTGTGGACCATCGCCCTGTTTGCTGTGAGCGACACGCCATTGAACTACCTGACCACGATATTACCCACTTTGGGGCTGATACTGGCATTTGCTGATGGCATCGTTTTATATTATCGTTGGCAGCGATCAAACTTTGAGAATGATGATTTTGTCGGAAATCTCAAAATAGCAATAAAAAGGGTAGGCCCGGCTTCTGCGCTCACTTCGGTCACTACTGCACTGGCATTTTTATCATTTTCATTTGCCTCCAGTGCAGCCCTGAAAACATTTGCATACCTGGGGGTGGGAGCAGTCAGTGCAGCGTTTTTGGCCGTTATTATCGGTCTTCCGCTTGCTGCTCATTGGGCAATGGCGTTGGGCGCGGTTAAAAGAGGTCGTGTATCAAAACCAGTATTTGAAGATTTAGGGAAAATCGTTCACCGGGTGGTTTTTCCAAGACCAATGATTATCAGTGTTCTGGCAGTATTCCTGGTGATTGGACTGGGGTTTATCCATAATCTGATCAGACCTGAGTATCGCATTACTGACTATTTGCCTTTGAATTCGGACGCAAAAAAAGCAGAAACGATAGCCAACGAAGTACTTCAGGGCGGATCTGTTCTGTTTGTTTCGATACCAGTGATTGATAAAAACGATATTTACGGATCGTTAAACCGGCAAAAACTTGCCAGCAGTGAAAAGGCACTGATTAAAGTGTTTGGCCCATCCCGGGTGCTTTCAATCAATGCGCTGTTTAAACAATTGAATGCTCAGGCCGCTGTTGATGCTGTTGTCGAAGAACTAATAGCTGCCGGTGATGTGGTTCGTTCCAGTTATATTTCCAAAAACAATGAGGCAATGCTGATTAGCATTCTGCTGCCTTCCAACCAGTCAATTGTTGATACAGCGGTTCAGGTCGATGAGATCAAATCGGCGTTGAGCAAAGTTGGCGTTGATGATCCGGTGATTTCAGGTTTGCCGGTATTGATGGCGGAAGAATTTACTACGTTAATAGAACAATTGCGTACATCTTTGCTAATCGCCATAGGACTGGGTGTATTGATTATCGGTGTTGCCACGCGTTCACCATTGATGGCAATTGCTGCAATCACACCCAATCTCATACCCATTTTGATGATTGAACTGGTGATTTATATGCAGGGTGGGGCTGTCAACATGTCTCAGGTGATTTCACTAACGGTGGCATTTGGTATTGCCATCGATAATGCCGTTCATGTCATCAATGTACTTGATGAAGCGCGGCGTAATGGTCTTGGTATTCGTGATGGCATTCGTTCAGCTATGGCTGAGGTTGGCCCTGCACTGGGGGCCAGCACGTTAATAATTTGTGTTGCCACACTGGTTACACAAATCAGTGTCATGCCGATGGTGCCAACTTTAGGTAAACTGATGATCACCACCCTGATAATTGCACTAATTTCCAATCTGGCTATACTTCCGGCAAATGTACTGACTATGCGAGAGTTGATGCCAAACCTGCTGGGTCGAAAAAAAATGAAGGGCCGCTAATTCAATGAGCAGACTATTTTCAACATTCCTGTTTTGTGTGCTTTTAGTTGCATTTGTTCCTGCAAAAAGTTTCGCTAATGCGGAATTATTTTCTAAGTTGGCAGGAAATTTTCGTGGAACGGGAATGAGCATAATCAAAAATAACGGTAAAATACAGCGGGTTTCATGTCAATTATCCAATAAATACGACAAGGGCTCCAGGAAATTGAAAATGAAAGGCAAATGCGCCAGTTCTCAAGGGTCATCATCGGTTAGTGGGGCAATCACTCATAAAAACGGGGAAGTTTCAGGGTCTTATTTTTCACTCAGAGCCAAAGTTGAAATGATTAGATCATCTGGAAAAGTTGGCAGGAAGTCGGTGGTTATTTTTTCAAGTTTCCGTGATAAAAGAAATAGTAAGGTTTATAAAATCAAGCAGGTTTTGCAATTGATCGACCGAGGATTCCAGGCAGATTTCTTTACCTTTGACAAAAGAGAGAAAAAATATAAATCTGCAGGGGTGATGAGTTTTAAGCGAAAGTAGTTTAAAACCATCGGTTGCTGGCAGAAGGGGGAAAAATGCCGGGATATATCGATCCGGATCGTGAAACATTTGCTCAATTTAAAGATCTGCCCAGGGATCAAAAAATCCATATGTTAAATCTGGTTGAGTTGAATGATACGGCGCATTATGAAGATGGAACGCTGCTAACAGGACGAGAAGCCTACAGTGCTTATGGACGCGAAAGCGGTCCGGTATTTGAACGGTTGGGTGGGCAAATTGTCTGGAGTGGGCAATTTGAATTGATGCTGATTGGTCCTCCACAGAAAGCCTGGGATGTTTGTTTCATCGCTGAATATCCGAACGCAGAGGCGTTCATTTCAATG
>JAAENI010000736.1 GCA_024224595.1 Hyphomicrobiales bacterium | reverse complement strand
TTGAAAGCTACTGTGAAGAATCACTCTTCCCACGCATTGGGGTTTTTGGCATCTGCAAAATGTACCAATGAAGAAAATTATCTGTTTCAGAAAATGGTAAGAATGCTTGGCACCAACAATGTTGATCATTGTGCGAGGTTGTGACATGCACCAACCGTCACCGGTCTGGTGCGTGCTTTCGGCAGCGGTTCCATGACAAATCCAATGTCGGATTTTGCTAAAGCCGATACATTGTTTGTAATAGGTTCGAATCTTGCGGTCAACCATACGCCTGCCTTGCGCTGGATATGGGAAGCAAAAGACAAAGGGGCAAAGGTTATTGTGGCCGATCCCCGGCAGACCGCTACGGCATCCCTGGCTGATACTTTTCTCCAGCTCAAGCCGGGATCCGATGTGGCTTTGCTCAATGGTATGGCACATGTGATTATTCATGAAGAATTGTTTGACAGTGATTTTATCAACCAGCGTACTCAGGAATATGAAGCGTTTTTTAATCTTGTAAGAGGTTACACCCCTAAAAAAAGTGCCAGACTGACAGGACTCAAACCTGATCAGATTATTGAGGCTGCCAGGGATTATTCAAAAGCCGGGGCTGCTGCTATTATTTACTGCATGGGTATTACCCAGCACACCACCGGTACCGACAATGTGGCTGCCCTGGCCAATCTTGCCATGCTGACCGGCAATATCGGTAAACCCGGTGCAGGCGTATGTCCCATGCGCGGACAGAACAATGTCCAGGGTGC
>JAAENI010000735.1 GCA_024224595.1 Hyphomicrobiales bacterium | reverse complement strand
TCAGCCACCCATTCATTAAGATCAAGTGGTAAAAGCAACCGTTGCGAACGGTCATAAGAGCGAAAATTCTTCATGACGAATCATAGCAAAAAACGCCAAAATTGCACCCTAAATATCAAAACAAATCCGACAAACTGCTAGGGCTCTTCCGCAGGCAGCTGAACTTTTTCGCCTGTTGTAAAACTCCAGATTTCCAGGCTGGACTCAGACAATATTACCGGCAACACTTGAGGGTAATACAGGAAAATCAGGTACGAATCTCAGATGTTTTTTGAACAAATCTAGTCGCGTATCGGTTAAACCGGCACCCACACCGCCGCCGGCAGGGATCAACACCTGATAATATTTCTGGAAATTCTTGTCGCCCTTTCCTGCTTCATCATAACCTGGTAGCCGCATGGTCCATTCAGCACCACTTTCCTGCATCGGCTTTGACGGTTTCAGCCAGTACTGGTCTTTGCGGGATTTTGGACGATGAGTGGGTTGTAAATACCCTGGGCGGTTATTGGATGTGTTTTTACCCAGTGCGTAGCCTGCTTTCTGGTAATCCTGCCAAACAACACCATCGAGTCCATAAATCCAGTCACCATTCATTTCTATATCAAAATTTTTCCATCTGCGCGTGAACCTTTTTTTTTCTTCAATTGATGGATCATTCAAAGTGCCCCCAGGTTTCATCCAGCCAGATCCAAACAAACGCCCGTGCTTCTTTTTCCACCGAACAGCATTGTTAAAATGCTTCATGCGACCAAGTGTTTTTTTCCTGAAAAGACGTTCGTCATCTTCAAACAACCAGGAATTATTGAAGATGTAGAAATCTCCTTCATTTTGTTGTGCTCCCCCTAACTTGAACCCGGAATTATGTATGCGCGCTCCAATTGTAGCAGGGTCAGGTATCCAGTGATGATTATCATAGATATAAAACCACCCGGCCCGTTTCAATTCAAATGAATAAGGCGCATAACAGTTGTCAAATGTGTTGGAGCGCACCACCCAGTTCCAGGCGTGATCTTCAGGTTCAATGCAATTGTCCCGGATGCGGACAAAACGATTATTCTCAATCAACACATTGGAGGCTGAACGGCGTCCATTATTAAACCGTGACAAAGAGCGATTTTCATCAGGTGACAGATTGTCGAGACTATTGAAAAAATGGATGCCATTGAACGCATCAATAATATCACAATCTCGTATGGTAACGTTGCCAATAATGTTCCACGCCCGGAAAAAATCTCCGTCAAATTGTCTTTGATCACCTTTTTGCACACCACCTGCCGTGGAGTTTGCATAGGAACCATGAACCTGGCGCCATTCAATTGTATCCCACAAATGACGCTTGGGGGTTTGATTGAATGTGCAACGTTCCACCCATATATCGCGTGTATCATTGCCATTTGCACCAATAGCAATTGTGCAGGCACCAAACTTGCAGTCGCAAACAACAATGTTCTGACAATTGTTGAGATCAAGAGACCCGGGCCAGCACTGATCAAAATTCAAATGCCTTAGCACAACAAACTGACAATTAATTAATGCCAGAGCCGCCTGGTCTGAAACCTGTCCAACACTGGGATAAAACCCGTTTTCCTGACGCAAACAGGCGATTCTATTTGCTGCTTTAGCCGGATCAATGCCGAACGTATTAATGCTTATTGTCGATTTGCAAATGACAACAACAGGTCGATCATAAGTCCCACGAATGTTTGAGAGTACAATGGGTCTGTGCAAATCTTCTCTACAGGAGTCCAAATCGATAAGTATCGGGTTTTTCTCTGACATGGATAGACCTCCTCAAAAAAACGTGACCCTGATTGGTTTACAATAGTGTATTCACCATCTCTGAATGCAACATATCTGGATATGGTTTGAATATGCCATACTTCGACCTGTTTGTTCAATCTTGTCAGCTTTTGGTACGCCACCTCGTCTCTCTGAGAATCGCCAGGAGTTAGTTGCGTTCCTGGAAAGTCAATTTTGCGTAAGACTATCAACCGCCGCGGCAAGCTTCACAAGATCAGCATCATAAAACCCGGCAGCGTTTAAACAGTTGGTTTCAAGCATATGCAATCCGTTTTCCGTACGGCAAATGTCTAACACATAAGCTTGCGAGTATCCTGGATTAATGTCGACCATACGCTGAGCGAATTCCAGGGCATCGTCATCAATCTCGCAACGATAAACCACACGCGATCCCTCTTTGTACAGTGAATACGTGACAATCCGTCCATTCACCGCCCAAAGTCGCCATTCCTTGAGTATACGAACGGGTTTGGTAAGCATTAGTTTCGTGTCGTGGCGAAGTGATCCATTTGGGATGTCATCCTCATCAACTCTAACAACTTTATTCGCCAATTCGATAATTTTGTTCGCCGATTTTACTTTGCCGGGTTCTGCCTTACTGTCGTCAACAGGACGTATAAACCAGTCTTTTCCATCGTCAGGCAAGCGCTCGGGAATTTCACGAAGGGTGAGAAAAAGTGCATCGATTCCATTCAGAAGAAATTCCTGCCAGGCCTTTTCATAGACAAACGGCCTCAGTTTAAAGACCCCTGGCCAGTAATTATTCGCTACTGCATTTCTCCATAGAGTGTAAGAGCCAAACATTACAACGGATTTTGCATCAACGATAACCGGCTTCGGTATGAGGTCGCCCACAAATGGAACAACCTTGTGCCAGCTATAGGAAATTTCCAATCTGTCGAGCGCTTCCGCCAGTTTTTGAATATCTTCGAACTCCTGCAAAACCCACTGCATCTCATTTTTACCTTCCAATCAATCTGCGAACCTATGATATCCCTGGGTCTTTAACCGCAAACCGCGAGTAATAAATAACCCAGTAAATCAGCGAAGCACAGATACACATGAACAAGCCTGCGAATATCACATCAGAGAGAAAATGGCCTCCAAAGCCGATACGCATTAATCCGGACAGGCTTCCCAGAACAATCGTCGCCAACACTAGCAAACGCCGTCTTAGCGGAACGACAAACGCCAGTGAGATGAATACCATAAACATCGAAGATGCTTCACCTGATACAAAGGAGCAATTCGTCTGGCACTGGTCCGACAGCAATATCGGCGGGGAAAACTGTAAATCCCCCCCAAATTCCAATACCTGGCGCGGGCGCGCCCTGCCCCAATTGTCCTTTAATAATACATTGGACAGGAGCAAGGGTCCAATCAGTGAAGCAATGGTTAGAAATAGCCATTGTCTGAAATCGAAATTTAAATAACGCGATAGTGGCCATGGTTTTTTTGTAATCGCGGTAATCAGACCTAACACTATTATTGCATACCATATCCCATAGGCAATCATAACAATCCGGCGCACCAATGAAACGGCTGGATAATGCATCAGGATAAACCCGAATTCAGGCCCTGTTTGCCCGTTGTAAAACCATCGTTGCACAATCAGGTCAATTTCAGGCAACTTCAAAAACACCACAGCCAATGCAATGGTCACAAGGAAAGACACAACCATGACAACCAGTGTGAATTGACGATTGTCTGGCTCAGTTATCATTTACCGTCCTTGACAAAGTTGCCTGTTCGTTCAGATTGTCAACATAATCATCCAGTTGAAAAAACCACAATCTGCTGAATTTCCCCGACGATAAATCAACGCTGCCTTTAGCCAATATTGTTTTGAATTGGGATTTATAGATTTCGATATTGTTCTGACTGGTCACCAATAAGACAGGCCCTTTAGGCAATCCAAGAAATGGCCGTGTCAATTGATAATGATCATGTGGTGCGCCCGATGGTTTGAGGGCAAATACCTTTTCTGATCGATGGCGCAGATAATATACAAGTTCAGCGGTCAGATGCCTGTGATCGCCCAAAATGCCGACATATTTCGACTGATCCAGTATTTTACCGGTGGCAACACTAATTTCCCGCCAGCCCTGCAATCGCTCAAAGGGTTCTCTGCCATCAGGCAGGGTCAGGATACCCGGTGCCGAAAATGCGACCGCAATACTCAATCCTGCAAAAATTAACGCATGAATTGAAAGCGATATCCAATTCCAGATTGCCGGAACACGATTGACCAGAATATCAGCAATCAAAATGGTTGCAGCGATATAGGTAACAGCTGCCCAATTGGCGTAAGCCTTACTCATCAACGCCTGAAACGTGATCAAAGCCAGTACCGGCAGCGAAAAAATTACCAGAAATTTTTGCTGTGGGCTCCATCCTTCGCGCGCGAAACGGATCAAGGCAATCAGGAAGAATGCAAATAATATCGGCCCAAATACACCGAACTGGCTACCGATAAATTCTGCGGCTTTATCGAAGTGCAGCAGACCGCCCTGCCAACCGATATTATCACCTGTGTGACTGGCTGTAATAAATTGATGGCGGGAATTCCACCAGATATTGGGCGAAAGAATTAGTAGCGCAATAAGTACTGACCCTAAAAATTTTAAGCTGAGAATCGCATTTCTCGCTGATCGATCAAACAAAGCGTCAATGATCACACACAAAAAGAAATATGCCATTGCATATTTGGACATCAGGCCAATACCGATGAACAGGCCCAGCAAAATAGCATTTGACCAGATCAAACTTTCTTTTAACCGTAAATAGGCCCACAAAGCCCCGGCCCAGCAAAACAATAGTGGTACATCTGTCGATATCAAAGTTGAGGAAAGGGTTATTCCCGGTAGCAACACGAACGTGACAGCAGCCCAAAACCCGGTTCGGCGGTCAAATAAACGCGCTGTCGACAGAAAGATCAACAAAGCCGTTCCGGTATGAATGATAGGTGACGGCAAACGAATGCAAAACTCGCTATCGGAGCCGCACACAGCGGTAAATAAAGCAATCGTCCAACCCAGAACCGGGGGCTTGGAAAAATACCCGAAATCCGGTTCGCTACCCCATAACCAGTATTGTGCTTCATCAAAAAACAAGGCGGTGGTATTATAGTGCAATGAAACAAGTCGTACCAACAGGACTGCGCTCATGCAGACAAAAGTCAGTAATAACCACGACCGTTGCAAACTTCGATTTGCCGGACTACCTATACTGCTAATGGTGGGGATCAAACCGAAATATTCCTGATGCAGGCGATTGAACACCTCATCGGTGCTTGCGTTTCCTGAAAGTGTATGTGATCAACACCGTTGCAAGTCAATAAAAATCAAAATTCAC
>JAAENI010000734.1 GCA_024224595.1 Hyphomicrobiales bacterium | reverse complement strand
TGTCGTTGGGTTGAGAAGGTCTCCATCCAACAACAGGTCGCACCATCCGCAAAATCTGACCATGGTTATCAAGCCCAGCACCAACAACAAGCGCCATTACCGCGAGAGCGGTTTCGTCCTTGTCCGCTTAGCTGACATTGGTGCAGTAAATTGGTATTAACTCTGTCCAAATCAACTGACGGCAGCACTTGGCCTTCCAGCTACAAATTTGGATGCGCCTCTCGCTGGGCTGAAGAACACATCATGACTGAGTGCACATTTCTACCTGAATTGTGTCGTGGTAGAGTTGAAAGGATAATATGTACGGACCGATTTTCCAGTTCATCATCGTTAAATATTCCTGATATTCGCCTCAAATGATCAAAGATTCGACCTCGATCCCAGCTTTGATCCCGATAATTATTCAAACCTGACAATCTGCTGGATTATTTCAGACAAGCATTTAGAATTTCGGCACATCGACGGTAATGGTTTTGCCCCAGGTGGAGCCCAGATTATCACCTCCGCGAATAGTGACCAGTTTTATGTTTTCCGAAATTTTACTCTATCCAGAGAGCGGGTGAAGGGTTGTTCGTTGACGTGTGGGTGTGCGAAAACTCTCGTCCCGTAGACAGTGCCATCTGCTCCAACCACCTGCCACTTATCGGCATAATGATTCCAACCGGTATCAGCATGCTTGAGTGTCACCGAAAATCGATATTGGCCTTTGGTAATTGAGGAACCATCAGTGATTACGACATCAATGACATCAACATCTTCTGCATTTGCATTTGAAGAGACGCTCATCAGTAGAAACAAGGTCAAAAACACCTGAATAACTGACTTGTGCAATTCGTTCATAATTCACTCCATTAAGTTTCGAATCTAACAACAAGAGACTGTTCAGTTGATCATCACTGATGTATCAGACCCAAAAGAAAAACTGGAAATCACACCATGGCAAGCGGATCAAAAAAAGTTATTTACGCAGCATTAGCCGGCAATGCGCTGATCTCGGTGACCAAATTTGGTGCTGCTATTGTGACAGGTTCCTCTGCAATGTTCTCTGAGGGCATTCACTCGCTTGTCGATACTGGAAACCAGGGTCTGCTGCTGTTCGGCATGCACCGGGCGAAAAAACCAGCTGATGAGAAGCATCCGTTTGGTTATGCTTCGGAAATTTATTTTTGGGCATTTGTGGTGGCAATTCTGATCTTTGCTGTCGGTGCAGGCGTATCGATTTATGAGGGTATTCAGAAAGTATTGCATCCGCATGATATTAAAGATCCGATGATCAACTACATCGTGCTTGCTTTGGCAATGGTATTTGAAGGTGTCGCATGGTGGATCGCATTTAAGGAATTTGCCACCCGAAAAGGCAAGCATAGTATTTTTAAAGCAGTACAAGATTCTAAAGATCCAACGGTATTTACCGTATTGTTTGAAGATACCGCAGCAATAATGGGCCTGATCGTGGCATTTGCCGGCATTTATTTGTCTCAGTCCTTGAATATGCCCTGGCTTGACGGGGCCGCGTCCATCGTTATCGGTGTCATCCTTGCTGGCACTGCAATTTTGCTTGCTTACGAAACCATGGGATTGCTCATTGGCGAGGCCGCGGACCCGCAAGTTGTCGAAACCATCGAGAAGCTGGTTGCAGAAATTCCCACAGTGACACATTTGAACGAAATCAGAACATTGCATCGCGGACCCGATGATATTCTGCTGGCACTTTCACTTGATTTTGATGATGAAATGAAAGTCGGCGACGTTGAAGAAGCAATTTATACTCTCGAACTAAAAATCAAAGGTCATTTTCCCGTTGTTCGTCGCCTGTTTATCGAAGTACAAAAAGCCGAGCATCATGCGATGGAAGTGAAGAAAGCCAGAGAACAACGACAAATCTGATGCTCACTGTCCGGACTTACAATCGGTCCAGCATCGAGTGATAAAGCATTGCCATTACCAGCAATGGGGATTTGAATGCCGGTCCGCCTGGAAAGTTTTTGGGTTTTATCACTTCAAATGTCTCAAAATTCTGACTATTACCACAAATTGCCTCTGCCGCAAGCTTTCCCGCTAGAGTAGCCAAGCCGACACCGTGACCGGAATAACCTGAAATTGATCGCACATTGTCATACATCTGGGATAAATGCGGTAATCGACTCGTGGTAATGGCCAGCGTACCGCCCCAACCATAATCCAGTTGAATATCAGCTAGTTGCGGGAAAATCTTAAGCAAAGGCTTTCGCACAAAATTTTTGATATTTGTTGGAAAGCGATAACCGTAACTCTCACCACCACCAAACAGTAATCTCCTGTCCTCACTGAGGCGAAAATAATTGACGACAAATTTGCTGTCGGCAACAGCCACATCATCGCGAATGAGAGAAGTTGCGAGTTCTTCTGATAAAGGTTTCGTAGCGACAACAAAATTGTTAATCGGCATTACTTTTTTGCTGATCGCCGGTTCAAGTTCACCCAGATAACCATTGCATGCAAACACCAACTGGTCAGCTTTGATCTTATGTTTGTCGGTCGAAACACTGATGGTTTTGCCATATTCAATTTCCATGGCGCGGGTTTGTTCATAGATTGCCGCACCCGCACTGCGGGCAGCTTTTGCCAATCCAAGCACATAGTTGAGTGGGTGCAAGTGTGCAGAATCGGTATCCAGCGTTCCTCCGAAATAGGCATTCGAACCAACCATCTCGCGGCATTCTTCTTCATCCAGATAGCGTATTGAAGAATAGCCATATTCCTCATTCAGGTTTCGTACTTCCTGTTTGCTGTGCTTATTAAAACGTGCACGGTGATTGGCATGGATTATCCCCGGCTTGATAGCGCAGTCAATTTTATGGCGGCTGATCAGGGTTTTGACCAGTTGCTTGCTGTCTTCGGCAAGGTCCCATAGCTTCATCGCCGTCTTTTTGCCAACAGTTTTTTCGAGCTCTAGCTGATCCAGTCTTTGCCCGGAACCCAGTTGTCCGCCATTTCTGCCAGATGCACCCCAACCCACACGATGAGCATCAATGACGCACACATTCTTTCCGGTTTGAGCCAAATGAAGGGCGCAGGATAATCCACTAAATCCTGCGCCAATGATACAAATATCAACTCTGACATCTTCTTGTAACGTTCCAATGTTCAAATCTGCATCGATGCTGGCCACGTACCATGAATTGGGATATTGCCCTTTTATGTCATTGGCATCGAGTAAATTCATTGCGATACCTTCAACATTCCCCGCTGTTTTAAATCAGCATAGGTCTGGTCTAGCGACATGTGGGCCAATTCCACCAGTTCATCAATTTCTGATTTGGTAATGACCAATGGTGGGGACATGACCATCTTGTCACCAACATGGCGCATAATCAGACCATTCGAAAATGAATGTTCGCGACAAATTAACCCGACATCGCCTTCATCTGAAGCAAACGGTTTTCGGCTGGATTTCTCCGGCGCCAGTTCCAGTGCGCCCATCATTCCAACGATACGCGCCTCTCCGACAAGTGGATGATCTGCCAGCGACAACCATCTTTCTTCCAGATAAGGCGCGCTGACATCAGCAACAGTTGCAATTACATCTTCTTCTTCCATTATGCGCAGATTTTCAATAGCAACCGCGCAGGCAACCGGATGGCCGCTATAGGTATAACCGTGAACGAATTCACCTCCCTTTTGGCTGAATACTTCAGCAATTTCTTCGCGAATGATTGACCCGCCGATGGGTAAATAACCGGAACTCATGCCCTTGGCGATAGTGATAATATCGGGCCTGATACCGAATGTCTCACTGCCAAACCAGTTTCCCGTCCGGCCAAATCCACATATCACTTCATCAACAATCAACAATATCTCATGGGCATCACAAATGCGTTGAATTTCAGGCCAATAGGTACTTGGTGGTATGATCACACCACCGGCACCCTGTACAGGCTCTGCAATAAAGGCTGCTACATTCTTTTCCCCCAGTCGTGCTATCGCGAATTCCAGTTCACGGGCACAGGCAATGCCAAATTCCTCTGGAGAATTGTCCCGCCCTTCCGCATACCAATAAGGTTGGGCAATATGTTCGACATCTGGAATGGGTAATCCACCCTGCGCATGCATAGCACTCATACCGCCAAGGCTTGCAGCACCCAGAGTTGAACCATGGTAACCGTTTTTGCGGGCAATGATGATTGATTTATCCGGTTTTCCAAGGCTGGCCCAGTAATGGCGAGCAAAACGAATATTGGTATCATTGGCTTCCGACCCGGAGCCAGCATAAAATACCCGGTTGAGGTCTGCCGGAGCCAGACGTGCCAACGTCGATGACAATTCAATCACCGGCGGATGCGTAGTTTGGAAGAATGTATTATAATAGGGTAATTGTGACATCTGACGTGCCGCAGCATTTGCCAGTTCTTTCCTGCCATAGCCAATATTTACGCACCACAGACCTGCCATGCCGTCCAACAGTTTTTCACCGTTTGAATCTGTTAAGTGAACGCCGCTTGCATGCGTAATTACCCGCGCACCATTAGCATTGATCTGTGCAGTATCGGTAAAAGGATGCAGGTGATGGGCCGCATCAAGTGCCTGAAGTTCATCGGTGGCACGATGATTATCCAATATATTCATCACTTACTCCATATTCAATCAATTGGTTATCGTTGTTAAAAATTTCGATCATTCATGCAATTTGCAACTTGTTTTTTCAAACATTGAGAAGCAGGTGTTCGCGCTCCCAGGGAGAGATAACCTGCAGGAATTCTTCATGTTCGTGGCGTTTGATCGCCATATAAACATTTGAAAAATCTTCTCCCAGAATTTGTTGAATTTCTGAGCGGTCATCAAACAGACTAAGTGCGGTCAGCACATCACGTGGTAACGTATGGGGCAATTGATAAGCTTCACCGGTAACCTCCGGACGCGGAACGGACTTGTTTTTCATGCCAAGATAACCGCAGGTCAGACAGGCTGCCATTGCCAGATAAGGATTTGAATCCATGCCGACTACCCGATTTTCCACACGTCGCGACTGAGGTTTGGAAATTGGAATTCGCAATCCCGTTGTGCGGTTGTCGCGGCCCCACTCCAGATTTGTCGGTGCGGAAGCATCCGGGATCAAACGGCGATAAGAATTAACATAGGGCGCCAGAATACAAATGACAGATTCCAGATATTGCTGCTGTCCGCCTAGAAATCCATAAAATAATTCAGTCTCTTTACCATTCAAATCAGAAAATATATTGTGACCGTCTTTTGCATCGATAACACTTTGGTGAATGTGCATCGCACTACCCGGCTGGCCCTCCATCGGTTTGGCCATGAATGTGGCATAACAATCGTTATTGAGTGCAGCTTCACGAATACAGCGTTTAAACAAGAACACATGATCGGCGAGTTCCAGCGGATCACCATGTTCAAGATTGATCTCAAGCTGACCTGCTCCACCCTCCTGCATTACCGTATCAATTTCCATACCCATTGCTTCGGCGTAATCATATATGTCATCGACTATTTTGCCATATTCATCAACGCCGCTGATCGAATAGGCCTGCTTGCCAGCACTTTTCCTGCCGGTTCTGCCAATCGGCGGCACAATTGGATTATCGGGATCAATATTGCGCTTGGTCAGGTAAAACTCCATTTCAGGCGCAACAATCGGTTTCCAGCCCTCTTTTTCGTAGTGCGCTAAAACTCTTTTCAAAACGTTGCGTGGTGCCATGGCAAAAGGCTCGCCATCATGGGTTTCCAGATCGCATATCACCTGCATCGTCACATCTTCCGCCCAGGGAACAGCACAGGCAGTCTGCAGATCAGGCTTCAAAACAATGTCGGCTTCAGTCCAGACATTCTCAATATCGACCTCTGCATAATCACCACTAATCGTCTGATAGAAAATTGATGAGGGTAAATACATAGATTCAGAGCGAAAAAATTTTCGCGAAGGCATTGCTTTACCACGGCCAATACCCACGACATCGGATACAACACATTCCACTTCCTCTATCGGTCGACCGGAAAGCCATTGTTGTAGTTCCGTTGGAAATTTACTGATATGAACAGCAATCTCACTATGGGTAGCCATATTTTTACCTTTACTAGCCAATTTGATAGGCGGTTGAACAAGTCTCAAAAGTACAACTCCCATCCAAAATTCCTAAGATGAAAATTGATCATTTCCCAAAGTGGTGATCATTACGAAACACCAAAGCCAAGGTTGGCCAAACTATTGTCCAACTTATTTCAGACAAACCATCTTGAACCGATGCAGTCGCCTGTAAACAAACATCAAAATATCAATATTTTTACTCCAGTCAACAAATTTGATCAAATTATAGCTGTTTCGACTTAATGGCTGATAATTCCTCAAGTATTATCTGTCGTCCCTGAAGAATATCATTACAAACAGCATCACGTGCACTTTGAAAAT
>JAAENI010000733.1 GCA_024224595.1 Hyphomicrobiales bacterium | reverse complement strand
TCACTGTTAACAAAACTGGATATTGGTCCAATTTTTCGTTCATTTTCGTTAAATATTCCCGACCACAAGAAAAGCATAACGCTGTCCAGAAAGCGTGAACAAACGGCCTTCGGTGGACCAATCCAGTTCATCTGCAGCGTTGTAAAACTTGTCCGATCAACCAGATCGTACTGTGTTTTGCGCCTTGCCGAATGAACTGGCTTGGCCCATCAAATGCTTCCGTGTAAACAAGAAACGGTCTAATATTGCGTCTATTTCCGCTTGTGTCACAAAAGCCAATACGTATGATGCCAATTTGTTTGATTTGAAATCAGAAGAGGCATCGCTATCATGACAAAACCTGAATTGCGCAGTGCGCGCTGGTTTGAACCCGATGATCTTCGCTCATTTGGCCATCGTTCTCGTATTATGCAGATGGGGTATGCAAAAGAGGATTGGGATGGAAAGCCGATTATTGCTATTCTCAATTCCTGGTCTGATATCAATCCATGCCACGCCCATTTCAAGGAAAGAGTTGAACAGGTAAAACGCGGTGTGTTGCAGGCTGGCGGTTTTCCGATTGAGTTGCCTACACTTTCGCTTGCGGAGCAATTCGTCAAGCCAACGACGATGCTTTACCGCAACATGCTGGCAATGGAAGTTGAAGAATTGTTGCGCTCTCATCCGGCCGATGGCGCTGTGTTGATGGGCGGTTGTGACAAAACGACGCCTGGATTGCTGATGGGGGCCATCAGCATGGATTTGCCATGCATCTTCCTGCCTGCGGGTCCGATGCTGCGCGGCAATCTGAAAGGTGAAATACTGGGTTCGGGTTCAGATTCCTGGAAATACTGGGATGAGAGGCGAGCCGGCAACATAGGAAATGAAGAATGGCAAAGTGTCGAAGCAGGCATTGCTCGCTCCTATGGTCATTGTATGACGATGGGGACCGCTTCGACAATGACCGCTACAACAGAAGCACTGGGATTGACTTTATCGGGAGCATCTTCAATTCCAGCAGCTGACTCAAATCATATTCGTATGAGTGCTGATTGTGGTCGTCGTATTGTCGATATGGTGTGGGAAGAACTAAAACCGTCAAAAATTCTAAGTTTGGCATCGTTTCAAAATGCCATTGCGGTGGCAATGGCGATGGGTTGTTCGACCAATGCCATTATCCATTTGATCGCTGAAGCACACCGCGCCGGGCAGAATATCAGCCTTGCTGATTTTGATAAAGCCAGCCGTAATGTGCCTGTAATTGCCAATATTCGACCATCCGGTGATCGATACCTGATGGAAGACTTTTATTACGCTGGTGGATTACCCGCCTTGATGGAGCAAATGAAGACACTGTTGGATTTGTCTGCCAAAACAGTGTCTGGCAATACGCTGGGCGAGGATATCAACGGAGCAAAAGTCTGGCATGAAGACGTGATCCGTCCTTTAGACAATCCGCTTTATGAAGAAGGCGCTTTGGCCGTACTAAAGGGCAATCTTGCGCCCGACGGCTGTGTTATCAAACCGTCTGCCTGCGCAGAAAAATTTCTCCGTCATGAGAGCAGAGTTCTGGTCTTTGACAGCTACCGTGAAATGAAAGAACAGATTGATGACCCGGATCTGGAGGTTGATGAAAATACTATATTGGTGATGCGCGGGGCGGGGCCCCAGGGCGGACCAGGAATGCCTGAATGGGGAATGCTGCCAATACCGCAAAAATTACTCAAAAAGGGAGTGCGCGATATGCTGCGCATATCTGATGCTCGCATGAGTGGAACCAGTTATGGCGCCTGCATTTTGCATGTCTCACCTGAATCCCACATCGGTGGACCATTGGCATTGGTTAAAACCGGTGACAGGATCGCTATTGATGTGCCTGCGCGAACGATTTCGTTGATAGTCGATGATGAGGAATTGGCACGCCGCAGGGCCAACTGGATCAAACCTGAACCACACTTTCAGCGTGGCTATGGCTGGATGTTTGCCCGTCATATATCACAAGCCGATCAGGGGTGTGATTTTGATTATCTGGAATCTGGTTTTGGCATCAATCCGGGGGAACCGGTAATCTTGTAAAATATCAATAACGGATGTTGGCGACAATAAAAGAGAAAGAAATGGAATAGCGGCGCCCAGCGCTCTTACCAATCATCAGTGTATCTCGCACACTCAGATGACTATTCCAAGTTGGGAATCAGGGCTTAAGGGAGGAGGCGCCCTGACTCACCATGATTGCACCATGCTAAACTTGCCTGAACCTTATTGAATAGTTCGTTTTTTTGAAATGCATTATGCTTGCATAATAAATTTTCAAGATACTAACAAATATTATCAATATTGCAGGGATGCACGATCAACAAAGTCACACTACGATTCGTGCCTATCACAGTGAACTGATTTGTCTCTACCAAGTGATTCAATCTTAGCCAGAATTGCCCAGGAAGCGTTGTGGAGAAAATAACAACCTGTGAACAATCAAAAACTGTCAAATGATGCAACTTTGGATAATGCCGGGGGATTTTGAGTCTTTTTTAGCAAAATTGGGTGCCGGATTATTGAGTTTTCTAATGATGCCAATAATGGCGACACTGCTTTTTTGCTGATCAATAGCGGGTAACAATTGAACGCCTGTTTTACGCGTAGTGCCAAAAGAAATTGTTTTTGAGGTTTTTGTTTTAGGTTCGAGGCGATGGTTGATCAAACAGTCCGTTTGGCAATGATAGAGTCGTGGTTAGACTTCGCAAAATTTTACTCGATTGCCCTGGGAGATTGCCGATAAGAATATTCGTAGCAATTTCGGGCTTTGATGAATCGCCAGGATAAAATTGTTGCAATCTGTATTGGGTGTTTGAACTGCATCGCTAATACCAGTTTTTACATTCCCTCCGGGAGCGGAAATATGATCGGCAATCTACAGGTAATTTGCGCATTTGCAGCGCTTAATGTTGTATTGTTGCATTCCTTATTTACGGCCAATAGTTACGAGTTGCCAACTCGCCTTTTTGCTGCGTTGAACAAAAGCGAGTGGGGTAATAGTGGCGTTGATCTGTTCTTTGTCATTTCCGGTTTCGTGATGATTTATACCCAGTGGCAGAAACCCAAATCAGCCAATGAGTTTTTTAAGAATCGTGTCATTCGTATCGTCCCGCTTTACTGGGCTCTGACATTACTTTTTGCCACCATCTTTATTGTGATGCCGGCTGCTTTCAGAGACACGTCAATTACTATCACCCACTATGTTTCTTCATTGCTGTTTGTCTCTAATATAGTAGCTGACAAAAACCCTTTGCTATTCATGGGATGGACGTTGGAATATGAGATGTTGTTTTATGCAATATTTTCTGTTGGAATACTGTTTCCCTCAAAATCGGCTAAGTTTCTTTTCCCGGTTGTTTTTCTCGTTTTGCTACCGTTGGTTACTCGCATCGATTTCATTGTGTTGGAGTCCATTTTTGGCATGTGTGCAGCAGTAATATTTCTTAAAGTGCCGCAGATAAAATTTGCTTTGCCTGTGTTCCTCGCAAGTGTGATAGTTTTGGGTATAGACGTTTTTGCTGAAACCCAATTGCACCGTGCTTTGAAATGGGGGGTGCCTTCATTTTTCGTTGTGCTGTCAGCTTGCTATTTGCCTCAACTCAAGAATCGCGCCCTGATTATGTTGGGAGATGCTTCCTATAGCATTTATCTCATACAAGTCTTTACCATTGTCATATTCTACAAATTAACCCGCTGGGTGCCTGATTTTGTGCCAAATGATCTGATCATAGTAGCTTGCGTAACATTTACCGCAAATGCTGGCATAGTGCTCTTTTATATCTTTGAAATGCCGCTTGTGAAACTGACCAAGAATATGTGGGGACCCGCACAGTACAAAACTGTGGCCGCTGAATGAAATAGTGCTTGCGACAAGTTCCGAGTTCAGCCTTTAGCACTGTCGACATTCGGTAAATATCGATCTGGAACGAACTTGATTGGTAAAAAAATTCCTAATGCGTCAGTCTCAGGTTATCCGGCAAAGCCTTGACAATCTGATCGGCAATTATTGAAATTGCACTTGAGTTACCTTGCCAAATGCTGCCACCATGGACATAGTTATTCCAGTTTTTGACCGTGCTCCAGCCTGAATAATCCTGCGGTCCAAATAAGATAAGAAGTTTTGGGTCCTGTGGAATAATTGCTGGATTATTCCACTGTGCCTCAAATGAAGTATAACTCGTGGGTTGGGTAGCAGACATATAACTCTGCGTACGCCATAATTGTTGTATGGAATTGTCTGTCCACACCACAATGATCGGAAATACAGTCAGGTTTTCATCTTCTGGAAAATCAGTCTGATTTTCAACATCATACCAGTTAGAGCGCATTCCCTCATTCATGCAGGCACCGGAGGCTTCAGGGTAATCAAACCCGCCGCTTGCATATTCAGAATTGAGAAAACTCTGAAAAGCACTCGTATCGCCACTATCATCCAGATCATAAAAATCACTCGCCATGATCAGGCCATCGCGATAGCGACGGGGACGAGTATTGTGGTAATAGGTGTCTTTCCAGTCTCGAAAATAAATTGGTCGCACCCGTATTTTGAAACGCGGATCATTCGCCTCTAAGCCAAGCTCGCTTCGTAACTGGGTATCAAAGGTTGCGGCATTTTGCTGGACAGAATTAAGCGTGTTCTGCATGGAACCTGTGGCGTCAATACACATTACAATATCCAGCACATAATTTTCTGGAATTGTCGTCAACTTGGTGCCAAGGGTTGGCGTAGCAGAGAGTTTTTTGTCGCCAAATACGCTGGAATAAACACCGTTCTGGGTGAGGTTGATGTCAACCGACACAGTGCGCTCATCCCGATCAAAGGTCATATTATAGGTGTAGGATGTCTGGTGCTTGGAACCGTCAAAGTTAACGCCCATATGATTGTCAAATTCTGTTTCCATAACGCTCAACAGTTGCTCATCATCCAAATCCATCTGTTCAGCCATCTTAATGGAGGCCGCCAGTAGCGCCCCATCGGCTGAACTCATCAGATCGGTATAGGAACTGGAAAAACGGCTATATTCAACGGCCATGGCGGAAGCCATAATTACCGGTGTTAATGCGATTGCAAAAATGACAGCGACGTTGCCCTGGCGATCTGAAATAAAAGGTCGCCGACTTGCTGGTATCTTAAATATGCCGATAATATCTTGAATTAGCCGAGATACTCTATTTTTGTATTCCCCGAGTTGATCAGAAACACTACCGAAACTATCGAGCATTCCCAGTTTGTCTATTGAACTTGGCATTATATCTAACCACCTGGCGGCTTTTAATCAGTTATTTCTGTCTGTTATATAACGGGTTGGGATTTACAATTTTCATATTTCGGGAGCCAAATATGATTCAAATTTTACGTACACTTCCCATCATCCGTTAAATCACATGCGCTATTATGAGTTTTGATATTGTGACTTGTCCACTGGGGAAATTCGAAATGAAAAACAAACCGATCATAATGATAGCTATTGCGGTTATCTTTGGTGCGATGTCGATATTTGTGGCTGACATCTGGCTCAACGCCAGTTCCAATGCCCGTCCGGTTCCCGCAAAAGCGGAAGCGGTTGAAGTTCCAAAGACAAAATATGCAACGATTGTGGTCGCGGTAAAACCATTGCGCTATGGTGACAAGGTCATTGCTGCAGATTTGGCCGAAATACCCTGGCCTGAGGACAAGCTTCCCCTTGGTGCTTACAAAAGTATCAAACAGGCAACCAGTGATGGCGACCGCCTGGTGCTTACTCCCATCGAAGTGAACGAATTGGTATTGCGCTCAAAACTGTCAGGAAAAGATGGGCGAGCCGCTCTTTCAAATAAATTGGCCAGTGGCATGAGAGCCGTCACCATCCCGGTTGACGATGTTTCAGGCGTAGCGGGTTTCATCACTCCGGGCGACAGGGTTGATATCGTGTTGATTCGTTCAGGCGAGACTATGTCGGCTGATCTGATACTGCAGAATGTGAAAGTGATTACAGTAGATCAGGCCGCTGATGTGCGAAACACCGGAGCAAAAGTCGCCAACGCAATAACCCTCGAGGTTACCAGCGAAGAGGCAAAAAAACTTGCTTTGGCAAAAGCAATGGGGAAACTTTCTCTGACCCTGCGCGCAGCTGGTGACCAGATAGTTAAATCCGACGCGTCGAAAAACGGTATTCTTAATCGCTTAACTTCAATGATGGAAGGTGACAAGGTGTCAAAACGCAGAACCGTGATCGTGACTAGAGCCATGGTTGCAACTCCTTATTCCGTTGTTAATGCTGAATATGCTGCCAGAAACGAGGGCAAGCCTGTAAGGATTGAAAGTCAATCCCAACAATAGAATGTTGCTGGCAGACTTTGCCGATAATCTAATAACAAATCACAGATGCAGATCCTTTGTAGACTTTGACATCTTGGCGCCTCAGTTTGATCAATACACACCTGAGTACTGAACAGATACTGGGAAAATCTGATTGCCTACCCAAATTACAAAATGTATCTCTTGGATAAATGCATTCTGAAAATAACCAGATGTGCCAAAAGGTTCTCAATGAAACTTCTGAAAAAAATATCATCCAAAGTTGTGATTGCTGTCACAATCGCCTCTCTTCACAAGAGGAAGGTTTGATGAGCGGATTGACCTTGGCTCAAGCGTCGGCGCATATTGTTGAAACCGATCCAATGTTTGCGGTAGGTGAGACTGAAATTAGAGGGGTTAGCTACCGCACATTCAACAATGTCCCCTCTGATATGCGTTCACTGTTACAGTTAGCCCGCAGCATTCATGGTGAGGGTAAAAATGACTTTGTTGTCTACCAGAACGAACGCTGGACATTCGATCAATTCACCGCTGAATCCAACCGGTTAGCCCATGCAATGTCGGACAGGCTGGGGATTAGAAAAGGCGACCACGTCGGGATGGCGCTACGAAATTATCCTGAATTGCTTATGCTGATGGTAGCAATATCATCAATAGGGGCCGTCGCGGTACCTTTTAATGCCTGGTGGACCAGCGAAGAGCTGCAATATGGTTTTGAAGACAGCAATGTCAAGACGGTTTTTGCCGATGGCCAGCGCAGGCAGCGAATTTTATCATTTGCCAATTCGGGTGTTCAGATCATCGGTGTTCGCGATGGAGAAACCAGGGGTGAGATTTCTTATTCCCAATTACGTGATGAATCTACCGATACCAGTTGGCCAGATGTAATAATTGATACAGATGACGATTTCGCCATCATGTATTCATCAGGTACAACCGGCTATCCCAAAGGTGTTGTACAAACCCATCGCGGTGCCATATCTGCAGTATTCACCTGGATGATGACTTTTGTAATGGCACCTTTGATGGCTGATCCAACCGATGAACCGCTCCCGGAACCAGGGCCGCAGGCGAATTTGATTGTCACGCCCTTATTTCATGTAACCGCAACCCATCCGACATTCCTTCTGGGTATAGCGATGGGAGCAAAGCTGGTCCTGCTGCACAAGTGGGATGCCAGGGAAGCGGTGAAGGTAATAGATAAGGAGCAAATCACACGCTTTTTGGGTGTACCATCACAATCGGCTGAGTTGATGGAGGCTGTAAAGGATATGGACGCTCATCTGTCGTCTTTGCAATATGTCGGGTCTGGAGGGGCAAAACGTCCCGCTGCGCAGGTTGCTGAACTGACAAAGGCATTTCCAAATTCAGCCATTGCTTCGGGATGGGGTATGACCGAGACAAATGCTGTAGGGTTGGGTATCATTGGCCCCGATTATTCTGAGCGTCCGGAATCAACCGGTCGTTTGTTACCACCTTTGCAAGATTTGCAGATTTTGGATGATGATGGACACAAGGTGACCAATGGCATACAGGGAGAACTGTGCGTAAAAAGCCCGGCAAATATGCGCTGTTATTTGAACAAACCTGAAGAAACAGCGCAAGTATTCAAAAATGGTTGGCTTCGTACTGGCGATCTTGCAGTCCAGGACGACGAAGGATTTGTCACCATTGTCGATCGCAAGAAGGACATCATCATCAGGGGAGGTGAAAATATCTCATGTCTTGATGTGGAAGGTGCCCTGCACCGGCATCCCGCCGTCGCTGAAGCTGGTGTATTTTCAATTCCTGACGAACGTTTGGGAGAAGCCGTTGGAGCCGGTATCCAGCTTAAAAAGGGTAGACGAGTGGATGCTGAAGAATTGACGGAATTTTTGAAGGAGCACATTGCCGGTTTTAAAATCCCGGCACGGTACTGGTTCCGTGAAAGTGTGCTGCCGCGCGGCGCTACAGATAAAACCGACCGTCGCCTGCTCAGGGCAGAATGCCTTTCTTCCTGATTGCGAATTGTTGCTAACTCTCGCCTAGGAACGAGTGAAGGATATTACTGTTTTTTTGAGCATCTGCAACTGAACCCGTGAAACCCAGATTCCCAGCTTCCAGAATACAGACATAGTCGGCAACAGCCAGTGCCCGTTCGGTATTCTGTTCAACCAGAATTATCGCCGTTCCTTTTTTATTGAGTTGCTTCAACACAGCGTAACACTCATCAACAATCTTAGGCATTAAACCCAGAGACAGTTCATCAACGAGCAGCAGTTTGGGTTCGCTTATCAGCGCGCGCGCCATAGCCAGCATCTGTTGTTCGCCCCCTGACAAAGAGCCGGCCAATTGGTCAGAACGTTCCTTAAGTCTTTCGAAATAACCGAAGACTTTTTCTACGCCCTGAGCCAGTTGGGATTTTGAAACCGTGTGGCCACCGACGATCAGGTTTTCAAACACAGACAAATCGGTAAAAATTCTTCTGCCTTCCGGAACAATTGAGATGCCATGGCCAATACGCTCTTCGGGTGAAAGCTGACTAATGTCGGTGCTCTCAATTTTGATCGATCCAGATTTTTGTTGAACTAATCCCATTAACGCCATCAGGGTCGATGACTTGCCTGCACCATTAGCCCCCAGAATTGCCAAAATTTCCCCCTGGTTTACTGAGAAAGAGAAATCCCTGACTGCAATCAGGTCACCATAACCTGCGCTAAGACCTGATACCTCGAGCATTAATTTGCCTTTCCAAGGTAAGCATTTCTAACATCCGAAATCTGCATCACTTCTTTAGCCGGGCCATAGGCAATCGGTCGGCCATTATCCTGAACGTATAATAACGGACAGATGCGCATTACCTCGCGTAAATTATGCTCAATCAGCAAAATGGTCTGGCCATTATCATTAAGGCTCTGAATTAGGTCTGCCAGACCTTTTGCCTCATTCTGATTGAGGCCGGCCAGGGGTTCATCAAGAAGTAGCAACTTGGGTTCAAGGGCAAGTGCGCGGGCAACCTCCATTCGCTTCAGATATCCCAGTGGCAAGGTCGATGGCATGGCGTTGCATGCCTCTTTCAAGCCGACCATATCAAGCAATTCGCGGGCACGTTGTCGTTCCGCTGATCGGTCATGATAGAACATCGATTTGAGCGCGCTTTTTGTTTTGGCACTTCCGCAGGCCAATGCCACATTATCAAGTAGACTCATTTCCTGTAATGGCTGCACAATCTGTTGAGCTAGCGCCAACCCGCAGTTGATCCGTTCATTGATGGAATAGGTTGAAAGATCTTGTCCTTCCAGTTTCACATGGCCGTCATCAGGCTTCACAATTCCGGTAATGACCCGCATCAACGTGGTTTTACCGGCGCCATTTGGTCCGATAAACCCAAGTAAATCACCAGGATTGATGTCGAAAGTGGCACCTGATACTGCGGTAACGCCACCAAATTTGACTGTGATATCGCCCACTTCAAGAATATTATTCATGCGCGCGCACCCGTCAATTTCCGATAGGTTCGCACACATAACCCAGCCAATCCATCGGGTGAAAATCGCATCATCGCAAACAGCAAAGCGCTGTAAAGAAGCAATTTGTAATCATCAATAAACTGGAAAAGCAACGGCATGACGCTCAACAGCGCGGCTGAAAATACGATTCCGGCAACAGACCCGATACCACCGACTATGACCATCGCTAACACACTGATCGATTCGACAAATCCAAAACTGTCAGGTCCAATAAATCGAAAGTGATGCGCATATAATGCCCCGGCTACGCCTGCAGTGGCAGTACCGATTACAAATGCAATGAGTTTATAAGCGGAGGCATTGATGCCCAAAATCCGGGTTACATCTTCATTGTCGGCAATTGAGGAGAAAACAAAACCCATCCACGAACCTCGGATCAGGATACTGAATAATGCAAAGGCTGCAGCAAGCGCCAAACATAGTGACATGAAGCCAATTCGCCCCAAACCAGTGGCCGGTATGCCGGAAATTCCAATTTCACCGCCAAAGAAATCCTGTTGCCGGATAATTCCGACAAAAAGAAATCCCGCACCCATGGTTGTAATGGCCAGAAAATCGTGCCGCACCCTCAGGCTCGTCAAACCGATAACGAATCCGAGTATTCCAGCGGTCAGAGCAGACACAGGCAGAGTAATGAGAAACGGAATGGACGCCTTGGTCATCAACGCTGAAGTATAGGCACCAGTTCCAAGGAAAGCTGCATGTCCCAGACTGATTTGCCCACAGAAACCGGAAATGAAATTGAGGCTCAACGCAAACAAAATGCTAATTGCAATTGTCGTCATCAGTGTGATTTCATAGGCCATTATTTTACCCCCAACAGCCCTTGTGGTCGAATCATCAAGACGATAATCAGAAAGCCAAAAGCTAGCGCATCGCGGTCTATCAGATGACCAATATAAATTGTACCAAAAGCCTCAATAACACCCAGCAGCATGGAAGCCAGCAATGTACCGCGAATATTGCCGAGGCCGCCCAAAACAATGATTGCCAAAGCCTTGTAGCTGGCAACACTGCCCATTGTCGGTTCAACAAAGTTGTTTAATAAAGCGACCAACACACCGGCAATTGCAGCTAGAGCAGAACCTATGAAGAAATTCATATATCGCACGTTCTGGATATTGACACCAAATGCTCTCGCCATTGAAGGATCGGTAACACTGGCCCGCCATGCCACACCGATACGTGTATTCACAGACAAATACGCCAGTATGCTGAGGATGATAATGGACATTCCGATAACCAGAATTTCAGCGTATTTCAGCCTGAAACCGGCAAATAACTCAAGATGGCCCGTGAGCGGTTGGCTGGCGTAAGAGATGCCATAGGGACCAAACCCAATTCTGAACAATTCTTCTGAAGCAATGAACAATGCAATCGATGCAATCAGAGCAATGAAGGGGGGTTGGTTGAGTAACGGTTCATAGGCCAGTTTATATATTGCCATCCCAACAAGACCGACGAGAATTGCGGCAACAAACATGGCAAAAACCAGACTGCCGCTCTGGTTGGTAACGATCACCCCAATATAACCACCCAGAGTAAATAACGCCGCATGGGCTACATGCAGGATACGCAGCAGGCCGTATACCAACGTCAGCCCCAGAGCAATCAGGGCATAAATACTGCCTTGAACAATTCCCTGGATTAGAAGTTCTAGATATAACATGGGGTCGCCTGGATCAACGGGGATAGTGGAATCCAACCAGAACCCTTGAGCAGGGAAGGGTTGCCAGATTAGATTTTGATGAGGATAGGCTAGATCCCGTCACTCTCATGACAGGATCCATTATGATTGTTATTCATTTGGTGGAGCAAGCAAATCTGCATCGCTGATCACTGAATGGTGATGCCAGTTTCCATCTTTGACAACTTGTACCTGTACGTCCTTTTGCACTTCGCCCAACGCGTTGAATGAAATGGTTCCAATTGATGCAGGTAAATTGGTCGCGGCAATCGCTGCACGCAATGCACTAGCATCCATGCCGCTGGCATTTTTAAGTGCGGCAGCAATGACATGCACGGCTGTATGGGCAGAAGCAGCGACCATATCGGTCTTTTGACCGGCTTTTTTCTCATAAGCAGATATAAAAGCCATCGTTTCGGCGGATTTGGAATCGCGATCAAGAGAGGTTGTAATGATGATCCCATCTGAAGCCGCACCGGCAATTTCAATAAATTTCTGGGAATCATAACCTTCCTGACCGATGATAGGAACATCGACACCGGCTGAACGAAGCTGTGAAACCAGTGGGCCCGCAGTGAAGAAATAGCCGGAAGCATAGATAGCGTCAGGCTTGTCGCTTTTTACCTTGGAAACAATCGGTCCAAACTGCCTGTCTTTTATGCTGTATTCATATTCTGAAACGATTTCGATGCCAAATTTACTCGCAGCTTCCTTGAAGCCTGCGGCCAGAGACTTTCCAAAGTCGTTTTTTAATGTGATGATTGCCACTCGTTTTTTTCCGAGCATTTCACCGATAAGCTTGGCACCAGCCCGTCCCTGAACTTCGCCGACAAATGCGGTGCGAAATATGTAATCGCCTGCACGGGTTATATCAGGGTGAATGGCGAAAGCGGAGACGTAGGGTATTTTTGCTTCCTGATAGATACCTGCCGAAGCTCTTGTCGCTCCTGAATAACTTCCAGAAATTCCAGCAACTACTTTGTCTTTTTCAATCAGCTTTTGCGCAATCGGGACCGCTTCTTTTGGCGATGCCTGATCGTCATAAACAGCCAGTTCGATATTATGGCCATTGATACCGCCGGCCGAATTTACCTGCTCGACAGCCAGTTCAGCTCCATTGAGTGCTGACTTCCCGTCAGCGGCAGCAAAGCCGGTTAAAGGAACATTGAAGCCAATTTTGATATTATCAGCATGTGCAATGCCTGCAATCATGCTCAAGCCCAATGCGAGACCAGTGAACGTCGTTTTTAAGGCCATTATTTTCTCCCTGTATATGACGCGAACGCGCCATTTGGATTATTCGAATAACGAGTCACAAAAATTTGTGAAATCTCTATATGAAGCATATTAATATTGTTATGTGCGTACATATATGTCAAGGTATTTTATGGCTACCAGAAATTTAAATTCCCATCGTTCCATTCAGGACAATCTTTTGAAGCGCATTCATTCCGGCGAATGGCAACCCGGTTCCCTCATTCCGACGGAAGCAGCACTGGCAGATGAGTTCGGCTGCGCCCGAACCACCGTTAATCGGGCTCTTAGACAATTGGCGAGTGAGGGCCTGGTCATACGCAAACGACATTCAGGAACGCGCGTGGCATTGACGCCTATCCGCAAAGCGACCCTGGAAATTCCGATTATCCGGCATGATGTGGAAATGCGGGGTCATACTTATAATCATATGATCTTAAAATCAGAAGCTCTACAGCCGCCCTTATGGGTTCAGGTCAGGACTGGCCTGAAACATCATGATAAAATGTTGTATCTGCAGACTCTGCATTTATCCGATAATCGACCCTATATGGTGGAAGATCGCTGGGTTAATCTCAATGCAGTACCTCAGATCGAGGCAGCTCCCTTACATGAGATAAGTCCGAATGAATGGCTGGTACGAAAAGTGCCGTATTCACGAGGCGAAATCAGTTTTTCAGCCAGTTTGGCAGACGAAGAAATTGC
The DNA here is from genome assembly GCA_024224595.1 of Hyphomicrobiales bacterium. Lineage (GTDB taxonomy): Bacteria > Pseudomonadota > Alphaproteobacteria > Rhizobiales > Rhizobiaceae > JAAEMP01. The sequence goes on along the minus strand of JAAENI010000733.1, from coordinate 6,012 downwards.
TGGAATTCTGGAAACCAAGCTGAGTGCTGCCATCTTTGTGATTGAACGCTCGACCTGGATGGGTGATACATCTATTACCACCTTGAAAATGTACTATCCGGAAAATTATCGTTTGACGACAGTTTTGTAATCCTAGGATTTTATCCGGTATCCGGTCTTGAAAATCAGCCAGATAATTCCCAGGCAGATCGTCAAAAACAACATGACCATCGCCAGACTCAAGCCCACGCCGACATCGGAGATATCAAAGAAACTCCAGCGAAACCCTGATATCAGGTAGACGACTGGGTTAAACAAAGTCACTTTTTGCCATACGGGCGGCAACATCGAAATTGAATAGAAACTTCCTCCCAAAAATACCAATGGAGTAATTATCAGAAGCGGCACCAGTTGTAACTGCTCAAAATTCTCCGCCCAGATACCGATGATAAAACCAAACAGTGAAAAGGAAATACAGGTAAGAAACAGAAACCCCAACATCCACCACGGGTGTGCAATTTCAATTGATACGAACAGGTGGGCTGTTGCAAGAATAATGAGTCCGATGATGAAAGATTTGGTTGCAGCGGCTCCCACATATCCCACGACTATTTCCAGGAAGGATATAGGTGCAGAAAAAAGTTCATAGATGGTTCCGATGAATTTTGGGAAGTAAATGGCAAAGGAAGCATTCGAAATACTTTGCGTTAAAACCGTCAGCATAATCAGACCGGGTACAATGAACGAACCATAGTTAACACCGTCAACTTCTTGAATTCGCGAGCCAATTGCGGCGCCAAATACGACAAAGTACAGTGATGTCGATATCACCGGCGAAACAACACTCTGCAATAATGTGCGAAATGTACGCATCATCTCATAGGTATAAATGGCCTTGATCGCCTGAAAATTCATGACTTGTCCTTCACCAGATTGACGAATATTTCTTCAAGCGAGCTTTGTTTTGTCTGCACATCCTTTAACAGTACTCCTGATGTATTCAGATCCTTGAGCAGGGCAGTAATGCCAGTTCTCTTATCCGTAATGTCGTAATTAAAGACAAGAATCTTACCATCTTCAGCCAATTCGAGACCGTAGGTATCTAGTCCATCAGGGATGTTTTCCAGTGGGCATTGCAATTCGATCATCATCTGCTTGCGGCCCATTTGCTTCATCAGGGTTGTTTTATCTTCAACCAGCAGCAGATAACCATCATTGATGATGCCAATGCGCTCAGCAATTGCCTCCGCTTCCTCAATATAATGGGTGGTCAAAATTATTGTCACGCCGTCACGCTGTAGCGCACGCACAATTTCCCACATTTCTTTTCGCAATTCCACATCGACGCCAGCGCTCGGTTCGTCAAGAAAAAGAATTCTGGGTTCATGGGATAAAGCTTTGGCGATCAAAACCCTTCGTTTCATCCCGCCTGACAAATTCATAATAGGTTCGTCTTTTTTATCCCAGAGCGAAAGCTGTCGCAGGATTTTTTCGATATATTTGCGGTCAGAGGCTTTGCCAAACAAACCGCGAGTGAACGCAACAGTATTAAAAACGGTCGAAAATGGTTCAAGAGAAATTTCCTGAGGTACCAGGCCAATAATTCTGCGGGTATGGCGATAACCGGTGATCACATCATGGCCATCGACTTCCACATTGCCCGAACCGGGGGTAACAATGCCGCAAATTATTGAAATCAGGCTTGTTTTACCTGCTCCATTTGGGCCAAGCAAGGCTAGTATTTCACCGCTGTCAATATCAAGCGAGACATCAATCAGGGCGCGATGCCCGTTATCATAGGTTTTTGACAGGTTTTTTATAGCAATAATAGGAGGCATGTATGAGGTCGACTAACGTTGGGATAAAAATCTGAGATTTCACAATATTGATTATCACAACTAGATCAACCAAATCAGTTGTAGGAAGATTAAATGGTTGGAGATTACTCCATCCACTTTATCACAAATGGAAAAATATCCAGTCGTTTCAAGATTACAATATATCCAGTTCAACGGGTACTTCCTGCGGTCCTCGAAATGCCCATCCACCAAACTTGACATTTACGTCCTTGCGAATGTGTATATTGCCAAAACGTTCAAACAGTTTTGGCAAGGCCACCTCGCCAACCAATGCTCTCGCTGCCCATGCTCCGTCACAAAAATGAGGGCCGGCCCCAAAGGCAATGGATTTTGAAGTGTCCCTATTCAGATCAAACCGGTCAGCATTTTCGAAATACTCTTCATCGTGGTTCGCTGAATTGAACATCAAGAATACTTTGTCATTTTCAAAAAATTCAATGCCCTCATAAGTAAAGTTCGCTGCAATTCTCCTTGGAGCAATACCGATTGGTAAGGCCCAACGGCAGTATTCATCAAATACCTGCTTCCACTCAGTCCTGCCATCCAAAACATTTTTCAATTGCTCTGGATGCGACGACAATGCCCAAACTGCTCCCGCAATGACATCTCTTGGCTCATTTTGTCCGCCGCTGATTGCCAGTTTGATATTGGCGCGCAGGCTATCCATCGGCATTTGTGCTTCCAGCATGACAGACAACAGACTGTAATCCGGGTTTTTTGTCACCACAGGGATCATGCCATCAATTGCAGCGTCAATTTTCTTCGTTGCATTATGGCAATGTGTTTCAATTTGCTTGTCGCCCTGATAATTGGCAATGCCATCAATCATTGCCTGGGACCATGAATCCATTTCATGATAACTGATATTGGTTAGCCCGGTGATAATTTTCAGTGCTTCCCCTGACACGGCATTGCATACTGACTGCATAATTCCGCTTTTCCATTAGAATATATTCTACCAAGAATTTCATCAGTGATTTTTTCAAAACGGGATTTCCAGTGTTTACGCACGGTATTGGGTGACACAGTCGGGAAAATGGTTTTCCTTTCACTGGCATGACTTTCGCCTTCTTTGCGCATCAGATTATGGCCCATCATCCGGTTCATTAAGCCTTCCTGTTGATGTTTTTTTCGCAGATAAAGATATCATCACGGCGGGTAAACAAGGTTCCTCCCAATTGTGGAACATTACAAATCGGAGCGTGTTCTCGCATTTCCTTTTATGCCCGGTAGGGATCATTCCAGAAGTCCGTTAATTCCACTTCGAAGATTCGGGCGTTGCTCATGATAGCGATCCATGTAAAGTGATAGTTCACAGGGCATCACTATGGTATGAACCGGAAAATAATTTTACTGGCAACTGCAGGGCAATAAAAAGTTCAAAAATTCCAATTTACCGCAGCAGCGTATCAGGAATAAGCTCTGTCGGCCTTACCCATTATCAGCACCCAATAATGGGTGTATCGTGGGTTTATCCCGGAGGTGTTGAAGCCGTAGGCCAGACCGGCCAACGTATATCGGCGCTTTAGCATGTTTTTTCGGTGACCCGAAGAATTCATCCAGCCTTCAAGGGCATCATCGATTGAACGATAGCCAACGCCGATGTTTTCACCGGACGAATTGTTGTAGCCAACGGCGTGAATTCGGCTTTTGAAATCGGTTCCGGGGCCGATTTCATGACCGTAAAGCCCTCTTGTTCCCATTAAATTGGCGTAATCCTGCGCTGCTTTTTGCAAGCGCGGATCAACTCGAAATTCTGGCAAAAGGTGTTTTGTTCTGATGGCATTGAGTTTTGCAAATCCCTCAGAGGCATCATAGTCAAGGGGAATAACTGATATTTTGGAGTGCGACGGCTGTCTTGTCGCCAGTCTCGCAGAACTGTGACTTGAACTACTGCGCGCGCATCCCTGCAACAATAGACTACCAGACAATATTAATGCTGAAGCCGAGGCAACAAATTCGCGGCGCGACCGCTTAGCCCTGTTTTCAGATATGCTTTGTTTATCAAGTTTCATGATGTGAAGTTAGTCTGATAGCGTTAACATTGATTTTGTAAATTGGGTTAACAAAACACGAATTTTTGTTATTGACCCCAATCAATATTATCATCAAGCAATCTGTTAAAACTGTGATCAAACTCAAGATAGATTCAGATGAAAGTTCTTTACGTCAATAAAAGAGAATACATAACCTCTATCTGGTTTCCAATCCAAACTGCAAAGCGCAATCATAATGAACCTTTTTATCCAGATTTTCTAAGGTAGTCTGATGTTGGGTCTCTGTCTTGGGATTCACCTGTCGCTGTTTGTTGTGACCGTTAGTTTATTAAAGGCAACAGCCAATTTCCTAAAAAATCCTGATGCAAGACATTTACTGGATGGGTTTGATTGCAATGGCAATTGTCATGATTGTGCTGACGCATACGATCCAGGTATGGATTTGGGCTTTGGCTTTTGTGCTGATGTCGGCATTGCCAGATATAAATGATGCAGTCTATTTTGCATTGGTAACCTACACAACACTTGGATACGGAGATATAACTATCGCAGATGAGCTTAGGACATTTTGTTCCATGGCGGCTGTAACTGGGCTGTTGAGTTTCGGTCTGAGTGCTGCATTCCTTGTTGAAATACTGACACGTTTCATGCCGAAAAAACTGTAATTGCAATTCTTAGGTGATTGGCAAACAATACCGGTATTTGCTTAGCGCATCGCGGATAAATTAGTGATCAGAACAGATATGCCACGACCGATCTCGTCAGAGAGTTGTTTGGCTTTTTCCGCATCATCATTGAGATAGTCTTTGGCAATACCGGCACAACGCTGACGCTCGTCAACCAGCGCTTTGATGATCGATTTTTCAATCGCATCAGTAATTTCTTGAGGATGAGTTTCATGGGCGACACCCAGAATATCCTGTATCTCACTGGTCGTAATTTTAGCCAGTTCCTTTAAATCTTTTGTCATTTCCCCGTCCACTTCCAATTATTAGTTGTCCGATTGTTCATTGTAGCCATTTGACTGTTGGTTGCAATGTCCGTCGTTTTTAAAATTGTAGGTATCTCAGTATTCACAACAGAAAAATACCTAACGAAGCGCTTAGAGTAGCGTTATAGTTAAATAGCCAGAATCTCTTGAGTGCCGTTAGTCTGCAACCTATGACTAAATCGGCATTTATGGCAATTGGGTTTTTTTTGTGAAGGACAACAAATGCCATGCTGATATTAAAAACCAGGAATAGAGTTCAACAATTGATCGTTTCAATTGCACTGATTTTATTTGCAATATCTTCAATTATGTTCTCTTCACATCAGATCACTGCGAAACAAAAGATTTCTGTCGATCTGGCTCTGATTTTGGCAGTAGATTGTTCACATAGTGTGAGCAACCAGGAATTTGAACTGCAAATGAAAGGGCTGGCAAAGGCTTTTTCTGACCCGGAAATTATTTCGACCATTTCAAATATGAGCGTTGCGATAATGCTGGTACAATGGTCAGGAAGCGACAATCAGGTAATTTCAGTCCCGTGGACACTCATTGGAAGTGAGATATCCACTTACCGCCTTTCGCAAGAAATAGCCCAAGCACCGCGAAGGGCACTTGGCAAAACTTCAATCGCCGCAGTTATTGACTTTGCAATAGTCCAGTTTACTGGCACCGTTTTCCAGTCAAACCGCCAGGTTATCGACATTTCCGCAGATGGTGTAAACAATGATGGAACAGGAACAAAGTCGGCTCGACAAAGGGCAAAAGCAGCTGGAATTACAATCAATGGCCTGACAATACTGAACGACGTGAGTAATCTTGATAGTTATTTCAGGCAATTCATCACGACGGGACCGGGAAATTTTGTTATTAGAGCCAATAATTATGACGATTATGGCGCTGCAATAAAACACAAACTGCTTCGGGAACTTCAAGGGCAGCCGTTGTCCTGAGAGTCTGTTCAAGAATACACAACAGCATTTTATGGTCGAGTATTCGAATGAATGCAGCAACAATCAAGTGCGCTCGAAGCGAGTGATATGTCCAAATTCCCCACCGAATTTTTTGTTACGTCTATTTCATTTGAAACCAAAATTTGAATATCAAATTCTGAAAGTGAAATTGAATGTTGTCTAAATGTCAGATATTGCAGCCAGTTTTGCATACAAAATTGTAATTAGCCGGTGCC
>JAAENI010000732.1 GCA_024224595.1 Hyphomicrobiales bacterium | reverse complement strand
AGACGATTTTCTATAGCCGGCAATGCCGATAATAACACGATGATCAGTGGCAATGGTAACGAGGCAAAAGATGCTGGCGACTTAAACGCCGGGGACATCACCGCCGAGAATGTGGTCAACGGTGCCCAGATCAACAACACCGGAGGCGAGGCAAATTGAGCACATGTGAACTTGATAGCTTGTGAGCATTGAAACATGTGAGTATGCGAACAATAAATTGAACATGTGAGATTGTGCAGGGAGCATTACCGGTTTGTTAATTTGGTTTCCAGCGCTGAAAGCGCGAATTGATATAGCCCGGGGTTCCGTGATTGTTTCACGTGAAACAATCACGTTTCACATAAGAGGTCGAAAAAGCGGTTTTTGGAAAGCCTCCGCCGATTTCAATGGCTCGCGATATTGGCGGATAGGAAAAAACATGGTCACTTCGTTCATATCGGTTCTGTTGGAGATCATTATGTTGATTGTAGACCGACATGGAAATTGTCAGGGAGATAGTCATTCAGGCAGGGATACCGAAGGGCAGGATACCACCATGCATAATGGGAATGGCACATGACACCTCATATTGCGGATGTGCCAAGCTCATAGAATTCCCACTGAAGACTTCAGGTGTCGGT
>JAAENI010000731.1 GCA_024224595.1 Hyphomicrobiales bacterium | reverse complement strand
CACTTGCATAGCGGCCGGTTTTACGTTCATATTGCTGGCGGGTGGTATCAGTCCAGGTCATCGTGATCTCCTTCGAATCTTTTACAATCCGAATGAATCATAAACCACTGATATCACTCAACTAGTTTTCGGTCAGGCTCTAAAGGCGAGCGGTCCTAAATGACCCAAGATGTGTTCGACCCAAAACATGCACCGGCTAGAAGACCGACGGTTCAAGTCTTGCAATTACTGAACCATTAAAGATTGTGGCTATGCCGCCTGTCGGCGGCAAGATGTGTGCGGGTGTATGACACCGCACCTTCTTGGAAAGGGGCGCTACGCACCCCCGTTTCATCCCCCAACTCGACCGCGTAATCTCAGAGAGAGATTAATCTCCCAACTGAAATTTCGGCCCTTAGTTGCCGTTCGCATTGCGCGTGCATAATGATCGTTCGTGAGCGGTCTGTTCATCCTCCACCACATAAAGCGGGCGTTGGCGAACCTCAATAGCAATGCGACCAACATATTCACCTATTATGCCCAAAGCGATCATGTTGACGGCGCCAATCGTCAACAACACAACCATCAAAGACGAATAACCTGGTACATCGACTCCGTAAATTAGAGTTCGCATGAACAGAAAAATGGAGTAAATCAATGCAATGATCGCCACCCCTCCACCAACGTAACTCCATACTCTGAGCGGCAGAGTACTAGAGGCGGTAATTCCATCAATGGCAAAATTCCACAGTGACCAGAAATTCCATTTTGTTGTTCCCGCTGAACGGGCCTGACGTTGGTATTCTATATTGAATGGCTGGAAACCCAACCAGGAAAACAACCCTTTCATAAAGCGAATTCGTTCAGGCATACTGTTGAGAATATCGACTACTTCCCGGTCAAGCAGTCGAAAATCACCCACATTGGGTTGCAGTGGATAGGACGAAATACGATTATAGACATTATAGAAAGTTCCGGCAGAGTGCCGTTTTAACCAAGTGTCACTACCACGGTCCTCCCTGACAGCATTGACTACCTTCTCACCTGATATCCAGGCCGCCACCATACGCGGCAATATCTCTGGCGGGTCCTGCAAATCTACATCCATTGGTACCACCGCATGGCCATGGGCATGAACCAGCCCCGCCGCAAGAGCGGGATCTTTACCAAAATTTCTTGACAGTTTAACAATTCTGATGATGCTTCCGCAACCTTCATGCGCTAGGATACGCGCAATAGTCTGGTCGGTGCTGCCATCGTCAACAAATACAATTTCCGTTAGCGCCTCACCACCTATAATTTTGCGGCATGTGGCAAGAACAGCCTCCATTTCCCTCAAAAATATCCCGACCGCATCTTCCTCATTAAAAACGGGCACCACAATTGACAGCAGAGCGTTGTTTCTGTTTCCAAACTGCGCCGCTTTATCTTTATTCGGTTGATGAAATGTCATTTTTTGAAAACCAGTAATTTGTGTCCAAAATAGGTGATGGCAGGCACCGCAAGTGCTGCAACAGTTACCCGGAACTCCTGTGTCCAGAACTGCATTGAATGCAGTGTGTGCAGAACAATGGCACTGCCGAGAAATCCACTCAGAGCAACCGCGGCAAAACACGGAAACACCTCAAGAAGCCTGGCATGGCTCTTAAAGGTCCATGTGTAATGACCAACAAATGACACACCGAAAGCCGCCCCAAATGCGATCAGGTTGGAAACCTGTTCAAATATACCGAATATGAAGACAAGACTGATGCTGACTACCAGATGAACAAGAGTTGCAAGCACACCGACAGAAAAAAATCGTGAGATTTGGAGCAATTCAAATTTCAAAAATGACCTGCTAGTCATTCACTCAACTCCGCCAAAAAGCCTAGTCATCAGATTTAATTTTGCGACTTGGTAACGTGTCTCCCAAAATCAACCAAACCGTTTGCCAATACAAATCTACCGCCAAATTCCATCCTAGGTATACTCAGGATAGTTCAAAAACTTACCAACAATATTTGTCTTGCTGCTAATATTGATTCTTTTATTATTCTTCATTATCCAATTAAAATTGGTAAAACCAATTTCATGCAAAATAATGTAATCACTAAATAAAACCAAAATAATAATACCAAGTTAACAAAATAAAGTTAGCAAAGTTGAGTTGATACACACAAATCAATTTTTGAGGATATAAAATGCAATTAACCAATTCCAATCGCAGCAAACGATTGATGACGGCTTACTACTTGTGCCTGGGGTTGATATTAGCGATCAATTTCGCAAGCGTATGTTATTGGTTGGACATTGAGAGCTTATGGATTGATGAATTGTTCACAGCCTATTTCTCAGATCCCTCGCAGCCGACTTTTTTGGAAGTGGTTACACGCACACTCGAAGATGTGCATCCCCCAGTCTATTATCTAATTACCTGGGCCACAACCCGCCTGTCGGGATTTGAGTTCACAATTGTAGCGCGTGCGCAAAGCGCTTTGTTTTCAGTTGTGGCGCTTGCAATCGTCTACCGGTCTTTTCCGTCTTATGTTAGCACCTATTCACGCCTGTTTTCTTTGGCAGCCGCAGTCACCTCTCTTACCTGGTTCAACTTCGCACTTGATGCCCGCTCTTATGGCCTAGTGTTTATCATAGGGGCTTTATTTGTCATGGTGGGATTGCAAACCCTCGACAGTATTTCCAGGCATGAAATCCAAATCCCACTACTTTTCAAGTTATCAGCAATTGGCATTTGCGGATCAATGGTCCATTACTACCTGTTGCTGCTGGCAGGTGGGGTGGTCGGAATGTTGCTGTTGATGTCGCGCAATTGGCGTCAACGATTTGCATTTGCCGCGACCGGTCTTGCAATCCTTGTGCCCGTCGCGTTGTTCATCAGATGGCATTCGCATAGCATTGTTCTCGACATTGGAAATACTTGGTTTTCTACAGATTTCGAATTCCTGATGACTAGCATCAGCACTGGCTTTGCGATGATGTTTGGCACCACTTTGCACCGAATTCTCATAATGGGAATTTTCGCCGGTGCTATATTGTCGTATTTGTTGTCTGCAAAGGATGAAGAGTTGGACAAGGATATTGTTCGAACTTATGTATTTATCATTGGTTGCTTCCTGACGCCAATTCTCCTGGGACTTGCAGTTAGTATTCTCACCAATCCCATATTTTCAGGTCGAGTATTTACTGTCGTAATGCCTTTTTATTGGGTGTTGGTGGGAATGGCTACCAATACGTTGTTTACCCGATTCTCTCATGCATCAGCTATTGGCCTTGCAACTGTATCAATATTAGTTCTTTTCGTGGTCAGCACATACAGATTTTATAATCATGGGCTGCCGCCAAAACAAAATTGGCGAGATTCCGCTGCCGCTATCGAGAAACTGGAAAGTTGTAAAAATGAGATTATTCCTGTTGTTGGTTTTGCTAATCCCGTTACATCAATTGATAATATTTACTACACCTACGGTTATTACCTAACAGACCGTCGGGAAAGCGATTGGCTGAAACTACCACCGGCCAAAAAATTTAGTGAACTGGCACAAACACCATATGCTGAATTAATAAGATCAAGGATATCTGGTGCTCAAGAATGCCCGGTTATTCTCTGGTCCGTTCACCATCTGGAGAAGCCTCACATTGAGGCTTTAATAGCCGACATCCGCAAAGAATTTCATCCTATTGGAAGTAACTCGATTATCATCAGGGAATGGGGAAAGCGCACGTTTGTGGTAATGATTGTCAAGCATGCCGAGGCTACGCTCAAGGATACCGAAAACCATCCCTTCATCGGCGACGTGATCGACTAGCCTGAAAGATTCACGAACAAATTTCGCTACAATCCAATTTTCACAACGAAATCAACCTGTTGCGGACAAGATACAAGCCTTGCTGAGGGCACACTTTTGTACCCACGCTATTTTGCCAAGCGTGAGCGCTTACCGGGATGTTCAATCTCTGGCAAATTCAATCGCGCCATCAAGCTCTTGCGTCAGACGTCACCAACACACGCATGCCTTTTTCATATCCCCATTTGGCTAAAGACACCTTCTTCATCAGCCAATAAATTGCGCAAACAATTATAATCGAAGCATAACCATCGATGGCGTAGTGCCAACCCAAATAAAATGAGCTGATCTGAATCACGCCAACATAGATAAATGCCAACCAACCCATCCATCGACGATATTCGCGGACAAATAGCGCATTGAGGGTGAGTAAACCTACATGAACACTTGGAAACGCTGATATTCCAGTACCAAGTCCCGTACTTCCGTTTGAATAGGCTTGCCAGAGGTAGGAATGAAGTCTCGTAATTGAATTTGCAGAATCATCATTTTCCGCCAACAGTGCCAATTGCCCCGCAAAACGCAATTCATCTCCGGTAACCAAACCATAAAAAGCGGGCCCAGCGGAAATTAACAATTTTGCCAGTACATTCCCCAATATTACCCATGTAAAGATGTAGCAAATAAAATAGCGCAGGCGAAACTTGTCTGCTCGTGGTGAAACTGCCACCCAAAAGATCGGAAGAAAACAAATCATCACCCACACAATATTATAATTGATGACGACAATCGGGAGAAATTCCGCATTCACTACCTGCCCAACATATCTCCATGGATCGACGCCAAAATGCAGCATGCGGTCAATATCAGCAAGCAACCGGTCATGGATAAATCCCTGCTCGCCGGGCAGTGCCATTTTGATCGAAGTGAAGGTACCTAAAAAAACCATGATGGCACCAAGCAATATAAGGCCCGCGAAAAAACGACCCAGACGCCGTGAAGAAAACATGTAGCGAAATGCAAGACTGCGGCGGTTGTCGAGGCGGTGAACAATGCGGGTGATGCCAAATAGAAATGCAACCATTGGGCACAGTATCAGGTAGTTGATGGAAAATGATTTTACATAGTATCCATAAGCCATGTCGTCCATTTTTCCCATGGCAGCAAAATAGGTGATAGAAAGCAAAGCATATGTGCCAACCAGGACATATAAAATTGTATCAGAGCGCAACGCGTCTAAGAACGCTAATCCACGGTTCACCAACTTTGTTCCAGAAGTCGCCACTTCGTAATTTCCCATAATAATCATTGTGCACTATTAATAGAAGACGTGGCGTTAAAATTTAGTTATGCTCCAGCAACTGAAAAATTATCCGGGCACCTGCACGTTGCAGAAGAATGACGAACGAATAAACCTGACATCGCAGCGCGTGACCAAGGCCTGACAACTTACTCATCCGCAACGTAATTCCAAGGCAGCAACTCATCAATCCGGTTGGTCTTGTGATCCGCAATACGGCGGACATGGTGCGATGATGAGAAGCGCTCGGTATGTTTGCAAACCTTTGCTCCAGGTGTATCAACAGCCCAGGTTGCACGACGTTATGCGATGAATGCCAATCTGATTTTCAAATGGCTCAAAGACCTGCGTTTTACGCCAGTCGATCCTGCGATTGAAGAAACGGCATTTCTGCCGTACCCGTTTCTTAGCCAATTCACGCACCCCGCAAGTGTCTACTTATTCGAAGCGGACACTAGAGCATTTCACATTTAGACGGAAGCATATCCTGCGTTTTTGAGATATTTGTTGCACT
>JAAENI010000730.1 GCA_024224595.1 Hyphomicrobiales bacterium | reverse complement strand
CTTGCACATGGCTGGAGTGGAGGCTGGAACTGGACTTGTGATGGAGAACGGGTTGCATGGATAAGATTGCATGCCAATGATAACCGGCTCCACCTTTCCTACCGGGTGCGCATTGCCGGTGGTGATTGGGAAGATATAGATGAGACGATCCAAATTGTTCAAGTGCCATGCAGTTTTGGTGGCTCGCGGCCATACTTCATCTGTCCCGGTATAGTCAATGGCACAACCTGTGCCCGGCGTGTGGTAAAGTTGTATGGCTCGGGATGGTATTTCCTTTGTCGCCATTGCTATCAGCTCACCTATACCAGCCAGAGTGAAGAAGGCTGGGACAGGGCTTTAAGAAAAGCAAACAAGATCAGGCAACGCTTGGGTGGGGAAGCTGGCATGGCAGAACTATTTCCCAACCGTCCCAAGGGAATGTGGCAGCGTACATATGAGAAATTGCGCAATCAATCAATAGAGGCGGAGGCCATCGCGGATGAAGCTTTTCTCATTAATGCGGAACGGCTTCTGACTGGTATTGATGACTCCAATCAAAAGAGGGATTTCTGGTAATGAATGTTCAAAAATTGCAGATTGAAAATACAAGCACCGAAGTTACGAGATTTAATGCCCTCAGACATGGAATCCTGTCTCGCTATACCGTGCTGCCATGGGAAAATGAGAATGAATACCTTACGCTAGCGGAAGCACTGGTGAATGAACACAACCCTCAAGGGCCAACAGAAGAACATCTGGTCGAGGAGTTGGCCGGTATCTTGTGGCGCAAACAACGATTGCGGCTTGCGGAGGCAGCAGCCCATCAACAGGGTTTGGAAAATGCTGCCCAACCCTTCCGTGATACTGCCAAAGCTGCGTTGGTTCACCTGAATGTTGCAGCGCAAAAGGATTGGGTTTCAGATTCAGTTCGCGCCACACCGGAACAGACCATAGATGACATTCGCGATCTCCACGAAGACGAGGCGATGACGGTAAATGCTCTGAAGATACTGGATGAAGGAAAGAAACAATCCTATGAGAAGGCAGTTGCCGCACTAAGGGCAGATTCCCGCAAGTGGTGGGAGGAAACGCTGGAACCTGTTCAGGAAGGCTTTGACGAGGATGGCACACCCACAGCACAAAGTGTTGATGGTCTGCGCCGGTTCATCAAAAAGGAACTCCTGCCCTGGTATGAACAGCGTCGCAAGGAACTGGAGAACCGGCATCTCATTCGTGCCCAGGCATTCGGTCAGTCTCTTGATCCCAACAAACTGGCGGGATTGGCGCGATATGAAGTTCATCTCGATCGCAAGCTGGAAAAGATGTTATCCATGCTATTCCGCCTCAAAGAACTTGGACGCAAGGTTGATGAAGGGTAATCCGTTTCGCAAAATGTGGTTATCGAAAGGCGATTGGTGGTAAATTATGGCAATGGTCAAATCCATCTTGCAAACTGATACCAATCGCTTTTTAAAACGGTGCAATCTGCAGAAACCAGTTAGAAGTGATTTGAAGGAATATAGTCAAATCTGTAGCGAATTTCAGAATAACGCACACAAAAACGCACACAATTTGAAAAT
>JAAENI010000729.1 GCA_024224595.1 Hyphomicrobiales bacterium | reverse complement strand
CTTGACGACATGCGAAATACCCATGAAGCATGGTTTCCAGATTACATGGCATAAGCGTCTGTCGAAGGAGAACGAAAATGGCAATGCAAGCAGGTGAAATAGAAACCCTGATACTGGCAGCAATTCCCGATGCCAAAGTAACCATCCGTGACCTGGCAGGTAATGGCGATCATTATGCTGCGGAAGTTGTTTCACCCCAATTCGCCGGCAAATCCCGGGTTCAGCAACACCAAATGGTCTATCAGGCATTAAAAGGCAGCATGGACAGTGATCTGCACGCTTTGGCATTGCAAACCAGTGCTCCAGAATAGATTTGGTGTTTACAGAGTGATTTGAATGCAAAACAAGAAACAGCCATCAGGGCTGGACAGAGTTCCACCTATTTTTGCAAGACCGCTGTGGAAAGGTCGGTTTTTCTGGATATTCATAGGAACGGTAATTTTTTGGTTGGGAATTTTCAGCTATTTCGTCTTTTAATTCCCCTTGAACAAACACCACGGAAAACATATCTTCTCACCAATAATTATCAAATCCTGGAAAGGCAGAATTATGACTGCAATAAATGACTTCATCGATAGCGAAGTTAAAAACAATGGCGTTGTCTTGTTCATGAAAGGCACGCCTGACCAACCTCAATGCGGATTTTCTAGCCAGGTTGTTCAAATGCTGGACTATCTGGGTGTTGAGTATAAAGGCCACAATGTTTTGGCCAGCGATGAAATGCGTCAGGGAATTAAAGACTACTCTGAATGGCCAACTGTACCCCAGCTATACATCAAGGGTGAATTCATCGGTGGATGCGATATTGTGCGCGAAATGTTCCAGGCCGGTGAATTACAGACTCATATGACCGCTCAGGGTATAGTACAAAATGGCCGAGCCGAAGCGTAGAATTTCAGGGTTTAGTGTTTTGTCAGGTCAATAAAAGTATTTGTCTCGGTACGACCTTAATTTCACCAAAAAGTCAGGGCGTATTGTAAAAAATAGATAGTGATCTTTCTTTTTGAACAGTCGCTTGACCTGCTATTGACCATATATTGGGGGCATTCAGGGTAATCCAGTCTCAGCCAAGCTTCAAGGCATATGATTTGCGTGCGCATTACTTTAAGGTAATATTTAGATACCAAATGTACATTTAGATTACTGAGCGAACCGGTATACACTTTTTGGAAACCTGAATTGGTAAAAACTAAGAAATCGCTATTTGCAAACTCAGTCAAAATGCCGATTGTGGCTGTATTTGCCGCAATTTTGATCTCTGGCTGCACCAGTAGCAAAATTGAAGATTTCAGTGCATCTTCTACCCATGCGGCAATTGTGCCCCCCCCAGTCTCACATGATCAATCAGAATTAGTCATTGCCGACCAGCAATCGACTGACAAAAATGTGCAGTATGATAATCGCATCAGCAACGATACGATGACGACCAATAACATCGTCAATCGTCAATTTGCTATTGTCAGAAAACCTAATCCCCGTGTGACCAACTTCTATTCGCCCGTGAACCGCTCTGGTATCGTCTATCAGGAAAATGAAGATTTGCAGACAAAGTCACAACCGAAACCTCAAAACAAATCAATTGAAACACTTGGTCAAAGCCAGATGGCACCTCAGGTGGCAGCATTGGGGAGCCTCTCGCCAAATGTTTTTGACAATAGTGAAGAACAGGCCGCGCTCAAACGCATTCAAGTACTTGACGCACAAATTAAACATTCCAGTTGTAAGGGCGGATGGGCAACACAACCAGACAAACTGGATGCAAGCGAAACTACTGACGGACACCCCTTTTATATGGAAATGCGTATGCGCCATACGCCGATGTTGCCGGTCGGTCATACCTATATTGCCTATGGCCGCTTGTCTTCATCTGGTGAGTCGCTGGAAGAGCGGTTGATCATGTTGTCGCCTGTAGGCGGATATGGTGGCGCAGCGATTGCTGCTGCTTTACCCATGCCCGGGGTGTTAAAGCCAGTTACCGATGATTGTAGATTGAAGCCGGTTGCCGCCTACCGTGTAACGTTGAGCGCAGTCGAATACGAAAAACTGTTGCTTCGCATCCATCAGGCGCGTTCCAAAACCCCTACCTATGCGCTGTTTGCATATAATTGCAATCATTTTGCTTCAGATATCGTCGCCTCTGTCGGTATTCTGCCACCGAAAAACAAATACCTGCCAGCTCTCAAATATATTTATGGTGTGATAGAGGCGAACAAAAATTTCGCTAGTCGAAGGAAATACCCGACTTAAATCCGGCTATCCCCAGATGAGGTGAAACTTGCTACCTGATCGCGGTATTACATTCAACAATCAATAAAAGCTTACAGTCGACAATCAGTCGGGCCACAAAATTGCACCGGTTTGTGTTGTTTTCTGAACATTCGCTGAACCCCACCTAGACCGCTTCTTGTTAACACGGAATCATTTGACCGTTTATTCACGTTTACTGGCAACGCATGATTTTCGCCGTGATCTGGTTGACCACAAGAAAAGCATAACGCTGTCCAGAAAGCGTGAATAAACGACCTTCGGTGGACCAATCCAGTTCATCT
>JAAENI010000728.1 GCA_024224595.1 Hyphomicrobiales bacterium | reverse complement strand
AATGTAAACCAGACAAACTGCTAGAGCCTATCAGGCTTTGATTGATCGAGCAGCATGGTTTACCAATGCAAGCCAGCACAGGATACCTCCCATAATGATCGGATTTTGACAGACAATTTTTGGATTAATTCTTCATTGCTGCAATGTGAGACATCAGTTTGGTCACACCGACGGCACCAAACACCACTTCATTGCCGATGACATAAGATGGTGTTCCGGTAATGCCCAGATCATTGGCAATTGAATTATTTTCCTGCAAAGCTTCCAGCACGTATGGCTTTTTCATTTCGGCGCGCAGCAATTGCTCATCCAGGCCAAATCTCAGCGCTAGCTCTATCGCTTTTTTCTCGCCCTTGCGGCCTTTCATGCCAAGCAGTTGCTGGTGAAATTCATAATATTTTTCCGGCATCAGCTTGGAAAATGCGATGCTGACATTATGGGCTTCATAGGATTGCTGTCCTAAAACCGGCCATTCCTTGATGACGAACTTCACATCTGGATTACCCTTGAGGATTTTTTCCATGTCGAGCATGGCACGCTGGCAATAGGGGCAATTGTAGTCAAAGAATTCGACGACTTTATATTTGGCATCGGGATTGCCAATTTCGACCTGATATTTGGAGTCAAAAATTGCCTGAGCTTTTTGTTTTATGGTCTCTTGCTGTTTGGCAACCTGCAGGGCTTGCTGCCTGGCTTCAAAGAGCTGTTGCATTTCCTGGAGAATTTCAGGATTTTTCAAAAGATATTCCCGGATAATTTTTTCAATTTGCGGTTTGTCACTGTCGTCAAGTGCGCTGGCGGGTGCCGGAAGGAGTAGAGCTGAAAGTGAAATCAGCAGAATTGTATAAGTAAATCTGACGGCATAGTTCATAAAAAAATTCTCCGGATGGAATCAAATGCAGTTGTATTATCACAACTGGCTGTAAGGTTAGCGCTTTTTCTTTGGCACTTTATACTTGAGAATATCACCAAGTCGAAGCCATTGTGGTGACCCTCTCTTCAACTTTTTTTGAGCGCGTCTGGCATATTGCTTGGCCTGCTTGTAACGACCAATATTGAAATCATGTTCAGCAGCAGCAGCAAGGGCGAGATTGTTCTGTCCTTTCATACCATAAGCGCGAGCTAATAGCTGATATCCGTTGCCGGTGTTGGGATCTCTTGAAATACCGGCTTTCAGTTCTTTAATCGCCTTGTTAATATATGATCGATCACCAGTTTCCAGCATCGCATGAGCCAACTCAACTTTGATAATTCCGGATTTATGCCGGTCGTATTTATAGGCGAGCTGAAAGGGCTTGATTGCGGCTTTTGCCCGACCGGACCGCAGCAATATCTCCCCTTTCATTTCATGAAAAAATGCAAATTTGGGAAATTGCTTGATCAGCCGATTAATTTTGGGAATTGCCGCCTGATAGGAGCCTGCCAGAAAGGTGGCAATTGCGTCGCCGTAGCGGGCAGCAGGAGAATTCAGGTTTTTTGAAAATAGACGTCGAACGGCACCCGCACCATTGGAATAGGCCGCTATTTTTGCTCTTGCCATTTCATGACGGAATTGCAATTTTTTTGAGTCCAGGGTTGAATAGTAAGGGCTCGCTTGTGCCATTTCGGTCATGAAGGCAATTCGTTCGCGGGGTAATGGGTGGGAGACCTTGTAGGGATCTGTATTGCTTGACAAATTCAATGAACGTGAAAATCGTTTGAATGTTGTCAACAATCCCTTGGACGATTGTCTGGTCTTTTGCAGTAACGTAAATGCCGTTCGATCCGCCGCCCGTTCTTCCTCCCGTTGATAGGACAACACACTGCGCAGCAATGCGTCTCGAGACCCGTATAGTAATGCTCCAGATGCAGCATCACCGGCGTCACCACCGGCAACAGCCGCTCCTAACCCCGCGAGCATACCAATGGTTGCCAGGATACGCGCGTTCTCAACTCTGGCACGAAGCCTGTGCAAGTGCCCGCCGACAATATGACCGGTTTCATGGGCAATAACGCCAATAATTTCATTGGGCACCAAGGCAGTCTGAATTGCTCCCAGGTTAATGAACATCAACCTGCCGGTTACAAATGCATTGAATTCCGGTTTATTGACGAGATAAATTTTAATGCTTTTCCGACCTAAACCCGCGGCTGAAAATATCGGTGCCGTATAATCCTTCATCAAGCCTTCGATTTCAGCATCGCGTACCAAAGGCGGCGGCTGTCGTTTCCTTTGAGCTTCTGATTGAATAATCGTCCCGATAAGGACAGACAGAAATAACAAAAAGATCAAGCCAGATTTTGCCAATTTCCGGAAATAGGTCATGCAATTACCCGTATCGTTATCTGTAGTGGTACTGGTTTTTCTAGTATCTGCGATATTGTTTCAGAACATGTCAGTATGCCTGTTTTAAGGCCTGTCGATGATTGCCGCAATTTAACAATATTAAGACCACACTCAATCGCATTCATTTAACCGTGTCAAACTCAGGTTGAATTTAATTATTGTTGCATCATCAGTCATTAGACCGTTTCTTGTTTACACGGAAGCATTTGATGGGCCATAACATTTCACTTGGACAGGTGCAAAATGCAGCGCGATCTGGTTGATCGGGCAAATTTTACACCACGGCAGATGAGTTGCTTTGGTCCACCCCAGTTTTTGGCAAAGGCCGGTTTTTCACGCTCGCAGGACTTCACAATGCTTTTTTGTGGTTAACCAGACCCCCGACTTCTTCCCGAGTGAAAACCATACCTTGCCAGCAAACGCCAAAAACCGGTCAAATGATTCTGTGCAAAGAAGAAGCGGTCCAGGTTGAATGTTATTGTTTATGAACAACCACTGGTGTTACCGCAGGTGTCACATTTTTCACAAGTACCATTTCTAACCATGGTAAAATTTCCACACTCACTGCAGGAGTTGCCGGTATAACCCTGCATTAACGAACGAGCCCGTGCTTCATTTTTAAAAGGATTGTTAGATACGACTTCCTGAATAAGCTCAACTGTTACCTCTTCCGGCTGGGCAGAGGGTGCAAATTCGGGGTCCAGATCACGCTTAAATGCATTGGGTTCATCGTTTAAATTAGCAGCCAGTGCGGTCACGGTTGCCCCCAGCACATCAGTGCCGGATGAGCCCGAAGTTCTCAAGGACGGCATAGATTGTGCCGCACTGCCTTTTGGTTCGCCGGTTTTGATAACTTTTAGTTTACTACCGCGTGTGAGGCCTGATGAAACCGCTTCTGCACGGCCTTCTTCGACACCTTTACCCAGTGCAGTGTTAGAAAAATTGGATGTATCGACGTGGGCAAGATCGTGACGACCCATATAGGATACTGCCAATTCGCGGAATACATAATCCAGAGTTGAAGTTGCGTTTTT
>JAAENI010000727.1 GCA_024224595.1 Hyphomicrobiales bacterium | reverse complement strand
GAAGAATAGATTCATACCCCTGCCTAAAAGCTGAAAACAAAGGTTCATACCGCTCTTGCCCCACATCTTCCAGCAAGTCTAACATAGCCATACCAATATCATGCAGCCGATACCCCCAAATTGTATCCTCAAAATCAAACGGATAAAGCTGATTTTGGTGCAGTTTGATGTTGCCGTGCCACAAGTCGCAATGAATAATACGCAAATCAGCCGGGTCGAGATTGGCGTAAGCAGCATCAACCTCTGAACGGATTTGCCCCATAATCTGCAAGCTATGGGGTGTGTACACTTCTTTTTGGCTATCATTCAGCAAGACATCTGGCTCACTACGCGCAAAAATGTGGTCAAAACGTTGGGCATTAAAACCGTCCGGCGGCTGCCATACTTTGCCATGCCTGTGCATCCTGGCAAATAGTTTTCCCATCATTGCCAGGTTTTTCTCTGTCAAGCGTTTATCTAACGACATGCCGGGTATCCAATTCATCATAATTGCATGCCTGGAGTGTGGCACACCGGCAACTTTTGCCGTTACTATGTTGTTGCCATCCGCTGCCGTCAGAATCTGCGGCACATTCAGACTTGTATCTTGTGCAAGTCCATCCAACCACATAACCTCTGCCTGCAAATTTGCCAGGGTGCGCCACCCCGGCGTTGCGGCGCGAAGGGCAAATTGATCCCCAGTTTCAGTGTAGATATGGTAAATCAAGTTGGTTGAATTACTTGCCAATACACATCGCGTAACTTCGATGTCATATTGGGTCAGCGCATCTTGAGCCAGGCCATGCAGCCTTCTCAATTTGCCTCGCCGGGTCAATTGATCAAAAGGTTTCATTT
>JAAENI010000726.1 GCA_024224595.1 Hyphomicrobiales bacterium | reverse complement strand
TTAGAGAGTACTTCAAAAGCGTCATGCGCCTGAAGGTCACTTTTTTTGAATTCTATCAGGGCTGGCACTTCGTCATCCTTGTTCGATCTCATGTCCAAATATGATAACACATAAGTGGTAACATAAAAAAGGTTATGTTACTACTTTATGGGTTAGGAATGTTGAGGGTCAAAAGATTGTTTTAGGCCCAAATTTTGTTTGAATGGGCTTTGGCGGTGATGCTTATTTAAACCCGCAGGCTTTTTTGGTAGTAGCTATCCACGCTCGACGTTTACCGTTTGTCCAGCATCCCTTGCACCATGTTCCGGAATATCGCTGACCATTGGTCTTCGTATGAACCCCCTTGCCGTGCGGTTTGTCATCACGCCAATCACCCTCGTAGCGGTCGCCATTGGCCCAGGTATAAACCCCCTTGCCATGCATTTTGTCATCACGGTATTCACCCTCGTAGCGGGTACCACTGGCCCAGGTTTTAACCCCCTTGCCATGCATTTTGTCATCACGGTATTCACCCTCGTAGTGGTTACCATTGGCCCAGGTATAAACCCCCTTGCCGTGCTGTTTGTCATCACGCCAGTCACCCTCGTAGCGGTCGCCACTGGCCCAGGTATAAACCCCCTTGCCGTGCGATTTGCCATCAAGATATTCACTTTCCTCAATACTTTCCTGCCACTGGCCCTTGTGCATGTATCGCCAAACAATCTTGCCCTGGCCATTCAATTTTCTACTCGAACAATCACCATCAAAGGTAATGGTCTCACGTGCCATTGGGTGTGGGTTATCCACCACACAGTCCTGATTTTCAGCTTTTATCTTGCTGGGTCTGGTAGCCTCGTGTTCCCGTGCCAACCTTGCAATCAAGTCTGCACTTATCTTGCCCGTCTCTGGCAGTTCCCAGTCAGATTGATATTGACGGATGGCCGTAGCAGTCTTCCCGCTAAATTTACCATCAACGCCACCAGGCTCATAATCTGCATCTGAAAGTGCCTGTTGAACCTGGCGTATTTCAGATGCTGAAAATGTCTGTGCCATTGCAGGGGTAACAAACAAAAGAAGCAGAATAAGAACACGGGTCATCAAAACACCTATATAGAGTTACTCCGATAATGCAAAGTTTCGGAGGCATGGTCAATTTTGGGAATTTGAAGCGAGTGCGGGATAAATAAATTATGGGCTATCTATTGAGATTGATGAGACGACCTAATTGTCAAATGATTTACCGGAGAACTCAAAATTCTCTTTGCCCATTGAATGATCGAAAAACGTCCGTTTTTGGATCAGACCAAACACCGTGCAAAAAATACACGCAAACAACCAAGGAAAAAATTGACGAATTGAATTTGTGTGGCGGTTGTCCAACGGCAGCAATGCATAGTGACAATCAGGCAAGTCCATGACATCACATTTGCGACAACGGATAGGGTGGGTTTTGTTGATGGTGATGGTGATGGTGATGGTGATGGAAACCAATTGTTGAAAATTTGCAAAAAATAAAATGATTATCGTGGGGACACCATAATACATATAAATTGCCATATAAATTATCACATAATAAGAAGATCCACCATTTGCTATGATAAAGCCAATTATCCAAGCGATTACAGCGTATAACATTCCTATCATTCTCCACACAGTCAGATTCCATAATGTTAGATGGAAAATACTAAGTTTCTCCAAACTATCACAGGAATCCAAAGCCCAGCAGGAGGCCGTCCACCACATCAAGTCCAATCAGCTTTCTCTAGATAATCTCTCCAGCGGCGATAGCTTCCTTTACGGTGCGTATTCTGCTGAGCATCTCTGTCTGAGCCCCTGTTATCCTTTCAAAATTCTCTTTTGATACCTCATCGTCTTGATGTAGCTCGTCGTCAGATATGTCTAGTTTAGCTGGGCTTTCCGTGGGTATCGTTTGGGCTGGGGCTCGGATAACTAGCTGTTGTGGCTCAGGATATACACCCTCCTGATCTTCATAC
>JAAENI010000725.1 GCA_024224595.1 Hyphomicrobiales bacterium | reverse complement strand
GGCACTGGACAAGGCTAATAAAATAAGCTATATATGGTGAAATAGCTATATTTACTGAGAGGTTATTTCATCATGCTGAAAATATTGGATAAATTGTTGGCTGAGTTCCGTTGTGTTTTTTCTTACGAAGCGTCCTTTAACTGGTTTGTCATTGTAGTTCTCGGATTCGTTATTCGATTCGATCATACTGGCGTAACAAGCTTTATCAGATGGCTTTTCCTAAGCCCCACGCACTATGATGCGCTACTTTTATTTTTCAGAAAATCATCCTGGCGACTCGAAGATCTGCTGGCGCAATGGACATCAATGGCGGTCAATCGCTTTCCGGTTATCCGATTCAACGACCGCTTGCTTTTAATTGGCGATGGCATCAAGATTTGTAAGGAAGCCCTCAAGATGCCCGGTGTTAAACGCCTGCATCAGGACTCGGACAATAGTGGCAAGGGCGCTACAATCTGGGGGCATCATTTCGGATACGTTGGGCTTCTTATCGGCCATTTAAAAAAAACTTCTGCCTTCCCCTGCATGCTCAATTGCATGAAGGTATTGAAATGCTGCGCCCGGCTAAAGGGATTAACGGCAAACCGGCTACCATCGTAACCCGCATGGCGAATCTTGTGCTACAGAGCGCATCAAAGACAGGACAACTATGCTATGTTGTTTTGGATGCATATTTTTCAACCGGTCCGATGTTTAAGATTTTAAGGACCTCG